>CAIUOO010000147.1 GCA_903900795.1 uncultured Gemmatimonadota bacterium
ATTCACCGGTGTGGCCGCGCGATCGAGGCTGGGACCCTGCGCGCCAGCGGAGGGGGCGGCCAGCAGCAGCGCGGCGGCAAGTGACAGACACGAAAAACGCCGCGGCGTCGAGTGGTGTGGCATACTCGACACTACGCGGCGAGTGGGGCAGGTGCTGGAATTACACGCGACGGGGGCACCCGGGTACTACGGACGGGCCGAATGGCCTCCGGCCGCTCTCCACGCCTTGTACTCCACGGGCATGCACACCGAGCACGGATGGTATCCGGCGGCAATGGCGGTGGCCTCGTCGGCAAAAAACACCCGCTGCTGCGCGTACAACGCGCCATTCGCCAGCGCCCTCCGGGCGAGCTTGCAGTCGAGGCGGCCGTAGCGGCGTTCTTTGCGGTAGCCGCCGATGGTGCCTTTGGTGGTGCTGGTGATGCGCGAGCCGTCGGGTCCGACCAGCATATAGAGCTTTTCCGTTTCCATTGGGGGAAAGCTAGCGGGTCGAGTGGGGGGTTCGAAGGAGGGGTGGCTTCTCAATAAATCTGTCCATGGTTATAATATTATGACCACTTTGGAGGCTCTGATGACCAAGCCCCGCGTGTCGGCACCGTCGACATCCCCAATCGCTGCGCCCACGATCTCCGCCAGCGCCTTCAAGGCGACGTGCCTCGAACTGATGGACGAGATCGTGGCCACCGGCGGCGACGTGATCGTGACCAAGCATGGTCGACCAGTGGTTCGAGTTGGCCCCGCGACGATCGCCCCAGCGTCGCCGACGGGATTCATGCGCGGCACGATCGTTCGGCACGGTGATCTGATCTCGCCCGATGAAGAAGGCTGGGCGACGACCGAGACCGATCCGCTGCGTGCGCGTGCGCGATGAGCGCGGCAAAGAAAACGTCTTCCCGCGTGAAGGAGCCGGCACCGTTCTACGTTGGGAGCCCGGCTCTGTGGCGTGCCGCCGATTCACCGTTGCGTGACACGCCGCTGCTGCTCGATACCCATGCATGGCTGTGGACGCTGGACGGTACGGCCGGAGCGCTCACCAAGCCAGCGATCCGGATCATCGATCGGGCGGCGGCCGAGGGACGATTGTTCGTGAGCGATATCTCGTTCTGGGAGGTCGCCATGCTGGTGACAAAGGGACGCCTCGAACTGGCCGCCGATCCAACGATCTGGCTACGGCGTGCCGCGTTCGCGCCCGGCATTCAGCTACTGCCGCTTGCGCGCGACGTGCTGATCGAGAGCACACGCCTGGCGGGGACGCCACATGGCGATCCTGCCGACCGCATGCTCATCGCGCAGGCGCAGCTCATCGGCGCGTCGTTGTTGACCTGTGACAAAGGCATCGTCGCGTACGCCGCGAGGACACCGGGCGTCCCGGTGTGCGACGCCCGCTGATCGACTGGTCACGGCTCGCGTCCGCCGCACCGCTCCTGTCCTCCGTGGCGCTGCTCGCACTGACGCTGCTGGCCATGCATTGGTCGGCGCAATTCCTCGCGCGGCAGTCGTCGCAGCTGTTCGGCCGTCGCCTGCAACTCTTTCTCTTCGGGCTGCCGGGCACGATCGTGCACGAAGGGAGTCACGTGATCGCCTGCGTACTCTTCGGCCATCGCGTGCATCGCGTGAAGTGGTTCGATCCCTCGGCCACGGATGGCGCGCTGGGGTCGGTCGAGCACTCGTACGACGCATCCAGCGCGTATCAGCGCGTGGGCACGATCGTGATCGGTCTCGCGCCGCTGCTCGCCGGCGCGGCTGTGCTCCTGGTCGCCGCGAAGATGCTGCTGGGGGTGCCAGCGGCACAGCTGGCCGATCTCGCCGATGTGCCACTGTGGCGCTGGGCGCTGTTCGCCTACGTGAGTCTGTCGGTGGGCGGCTCGATGCATCTGAGCGCCTCTGACGTGCGCGGCACGTGGCGCGGTGTGGTCACGCTGGGCGTGTGGATCGCGGCGGCGCTGCTGTCGTCGCTGGCGCTGTGGTGGGCGCTGTCGCAGCTCGCGCCCACCGTGTGGCCCGCGCACGTGGCGCCGCTGCTGCGGCAGGCCGCCACCGCGCTCGTGCGCGCCAGCGATGTGCTATCGGGCGCGCTACAACTGTCGGTGGTGGTGAACGTGGCGGGGGCGCTGCTGCTGTTCGTGGTGCGGCGCCTCGTGCGCGCGGTGCGGTGACGCCAGCGGCTTAGCGCGTCACCCCGAGATCCTGCAGTACCCGCTGCGCGGCATTGTGTCCCGCCGCGCCGATCACCGAGCCGGCCGGGTGCGTACCCGCGGAGCACGAGTACAAGCCGTCCACCGGCTGACGGTACGGCACGCGATCCGAAAAGCCGAAGGCGTTGTCCACGTGGTGAATGTGCCCGCGCGTGATGCCGAAGTGCTTTTCGATGGCCGCCGGATGCAGCGGGAAGGTGTCCACCACGAGGTCGCTGGTGCCGGGGGCAAAGCGATCGCACAACGACAGCAAGTGCGACGTGTACGCGTGCTGCGCGGTGTCCCACGACCCTTCGGCCAGCGTGTGCGGCACCCACTGCACGAACAGCGCGCTGTTGTGGTGCCCGTGCTCGTCGCGCAGCGTGGGATCGATGGTGGTGTGGATGTACCACTCGATCGTGGGAAACTGCGGCAGGCGCCCGGCCTGCACATCTTCGAACCCCTCCCGCAGCGACCGCATTACGTCGGCTTCGTCGGGGAGCAGGTGAATCGTGGGCCCGAACGCGGCGCCATTGCGCTGCGCAGACTCGGGGAGACAGGTGAACTTCGGCAGCCCCTTGAGCGCGAGATTGACCTTGAAGGTCGAGCCCGGGCGCGCCATCGCGTCCAACCGCTCGTTGTACGACTCGGGAAACTCCGAGCGACCCACGAGGTCACGCATGCGGAACGGATCGGCGTTCACCAGCACCGTGTTGGCCCGAATCACTTCGTCGTTGCCGAGCTGCACGCCCACGGCCACGCCGCGCTCCACGATGATGGACGCCACCTTCGCGCCCGTGCGGATTACAGCACCGTTCGCGCGTGCCCGATCGGCGAGCTGGCGCGTGACGGTGCCCATCCCCCCTTCCACGATCATCCACGTGCCGTCGCTGCCAGGGAGGCGACACATGTTGTGCACCAGGAAGTTCATCCCCGTGCCCGGCGTATCCCACGTGCCGAACAGTCCGGAAAACCCGTCGGTGACGGCGTACATGGCCTTCAGTAGATCGCTCTTGAAATCGAACCGCTCGAGATACTCGCCCACGGAGCCGCGGCACAGGCGCACGAACGCGTCGCGTAGCGCGGGACGCACGAATTGGGCAGCGGTTTCCTCGATGGACAGCGGCTCCTGCATCCACGTGGGCGCGATGTCGTCACGGATCGCGCCGATTTCATCCAGCAACGCGTCGTTGGCGCGGACGTCGTCGGCCGAAAAGAAGCGCGTGAGCTGATCGCGCGTGGCGTCGCGGTCCGAGCCGAGCATGAGGTAGCGCCCGTCGGTGGTGGGCAGGAAGTAGTGCGGATCGCGCCGCTTGAGCGGTAGCGCGATGCCCGTGGCCTGCATGATCTCCGGGGGCATCACCCCCAGCAGATACGCGCCGGTGGAGGTGCCGAGTCCCGGGGCCTTGGGGAAAGGATATTCGGTACGGGCGGCACCGCCCACTATGCCATGCTCTTCGAGCACGGTGACCGACAAGCCCCGCGCGGCCAGCATCACGGCGGCCACGAGGCCGTTATGCCCCGCGCCCACGATCACCACGTCTGTCTGTGTGTTGGACATGGGCAGAAAGGTACGCTGTAGGTGAGCACCTTGGACAGCAGCGCCGCCACGCCCCACATTGAGGGTATGCTGACTCCATGGCCGCAGTCGTATCTCCCGCTGGGCACCCTGCTTCCGTCGGCCTTAGTGGCCGCGGTACCCGTGATCGTACTGCTGTCGCTGCTGGGTTTCTGGCACGTGCGCGCGCATCTGGCCGCAGTGGCGGGGCTCGCCGCCGCGGTGGCGGTGGCGGTGCTGGTGGCGGGGATGCCCACGCCGATCGCGCTGGCGGCCGTGAGCTACGGCGCACTGTACGGTCTCTTCCCGATCGGGTGGATCGTGCTGAACGCGCTGTTCGTGTTCGCCATCACCGTACACACGGGCATGTTCGACGTGGTGCGCGACTCGGTGGTGTCTATCGCCGAAGACCGTCGCATTCAGGTGTTGCTCATTGCGTTCTGCTTCGGTGCATTCGTGGAGGGGACGGCAGGATTCGGCACACCGGTTGCCATCTCGGCGGCCATGCTGATTGGGCTGGGGTTCAAGCCGCTCCCCGCCGCCGGTCTCTCGCTGATCGGCAATACGGCGCCGGTGGCGTTCGGCGCGCTCGGTACGCCGATCATCGCGCTCGCCGGCGTGACGCAGTTACCCGTGAACGATCTGAGTGCGATGGTGGGGCGTCAGCTGCCGTTGTTCGCGATGCTGATTCCCTTCTGGCTGATCGGGGTGATGGCCGGATGGCGCTCCATCCGCGAAGTGTGGCCGGCCTGCCTGGTGGCC
>CAIUOO010000148.1 GCA_903900795.1 uncultured Gemmatimonadota bacterium
GTGCAGCAAGTAGCCGAGCTTCCCCATGGCCACCATCGGACCCGAATACACGAGATCCGCATCGGGGAACTCGGCCGCCGCGATGCCCAACACCACGGCCGCGCGACGGAAACGCGCGAACGACGGCGCTTCGACCCGGGACGGGGAGGCGCGCGCGACCCGGCGCTGCACATGCGAGACGGTGGCATCGGCCATGAGCAGGCCGGCCAGTGCGTGAGTGACGTTGTCCACGCGTGGTAGTTGAGCGCCAACCTACTGGCTGTCAACCAACCGGCGTAGGCGCTCGCTCACGTTTGAGTTCACGCCACCGCTGCACGGCGCCGACGAGTCCCAGAATCCACCCCGCCGGATACGGTGCCACCACCAGCAGCCACCACATCGATCGCCCCGTGCGGCCGCCCACACCGCCAAACGCGCTCATGATCCAGAGGGCGGCCACGCCGACAACGATGAACAGGCCGGCCAGCCACACACGCCCGCCAACCGCGCTCTCCCGCCGCGGCGTCCCCAGCGCAACCAGCACGCTGCCAACCGCGATCACGATGGATCCCTCGAGCGGATCGACGACGCCGAGCAGCATGGCGGTCAGTCCGGCGATCACGAGCGGGCGAAACCAGCGGTGCGCGATGGGCATGGGTCGGCCTACGGCAAACGTGTGGGACGATACACCGTAACCTGCGACCCCTCGGCCACGAACATCGAGCGTGGCGGCACCGACAGCGGTGCGTGAAACGCCGCCCCATACAGCCCGAGCACATCCGCCTCGAACGACGGCGCCGCTCCCGGCCACACACGCCACGAGGGATGCGCGACCTGATATTCCACCGTACCGCCGTCCCGCTGCCGTGTGTAGCCCCAATAGTGCTCGGCGATGAACTCCGGCTCCGAGCCGGGCACCAATGGCTGAGGTTCGCCGACCGCCGTCACGCTCACCTGTTGATGCTGCGCGTTGCCGAACCAGCCGTACATCAGGCGTCCGGGCGACGGCATGAGCCTGGGCGGCACGCGGCTGTGCATCGGCAACGCCGAGTACGGCTCGTTGTAGAACAGCCGCGCCGTGAAGGCGATCGCGGCTCGCGGCACGAGCTCGCGCACGAACACGACACCGCGACGGGCCGACCCATCGGGCATCGGGCGCCTCACGTAGAAGCGCAGATTCACTTCGTCAAAATCGCGGTGAAACGGGACGGGCACACCAAGCACACGGGTGTTCAAAAAGCGGAAGCCCACGATGCTCGCCAGAGCGCGCCCCTCAAACAGATCGAGCACGGTGTGCTTCGGCACGAGCGGTTCGAGCACCACCGGCGGGATCTCGTAGTTCAGCATCACGAGATACCGCCATTCGGCAGTCAGAAACGGACGGCGGGCGATTTGATCCGGTGTGGTCACACCAGATCAACCCGCCCGCCGTTGCTGCGTTCCCACCAGATACGACCGCGGGAACTACATCGCCGTCTTCACCGGCGTGCCCAGCGTGAAGCGCGCGATCCATTCGTACTCACGCTTCATGCGGTCCATCTGGTGATAGTACTCGGTGAAGCCGTGTCCCTCGCGCGGATAGAACACCAGCTCCGTGGTCTTGCCGCGATCCTTGAGCGCGCGATAGAACTCCATCGGCTGCCCGATCGGCACGCGTTCGTCGTTGCCGCCATGGAGAATCAGGAGCGGCGTGGTGACCTTATCGCTGTAGCTGATGCCCGAGCGCTCGAGGTACTTCCGGATGTTCGCGTTCACGATGGAACCGTCGTACTGGGGATCACCGAAGAACGTGTTGATGTAGCCCGGAATATCCGTGGTGCCCGCCATCGACAGCAGCGACGGCAGGCCGGCGCCCATCATGGCGGCCTTGAATCGTCCGGTCTGCGACACCACCCACGACGTCATGTAGCCGCCGTAGCTCCAGCCTTCGAACGCCATGCGCGTGGAGTCGGCAATGCCGCGCTTGATGAGATCATCCACGCCGGTCATGATGTCGCGGTAGTCACCACCGCCCCAGTCACCGGTGTTGGCGTGCATCCACCACTCCCCGTAGCCGGTGGAGCCACGCGGGTTGGGATAGAACACCGCCCAGCCGCGCGCCGCGTACGTCTGTCCGGGGCTCGTGCCGGCCTTGAAGCCGTTGGTGTGCGCGCCGGTCGGTCCACCGTGCGCCGAGACCACGAGCGGCACCTTCATGCCTTCACGGTATCCCACCGGCAACAACAGCACGCCTTCCACTTCACGGCCGTCCTTCGACTTCCACGTGATCACGCGCGACGCACCGAGAGCACGTTCGCTGAGCCACCCGTTGGTGGTGGTGATGCGCGTGGGCGCCGCACTGCCGTTCTGCACATACACTTCGCTTGGCAGGTCGGGCGTATCGAGCACCATCGCCAGCGTGCTGCCGTCGCTGCTCGGCGAGAGCCCCTGCACCAGCACATCCGTCGTGCGCTTGCTGTAGCGCTTGCTCGCCACGTCGTACGCGTACAACGAATTCCACACGCGATCACTGGCCGTGAACCACAGCTGCTTGCCATCGGGCGACCAGCGCGGCGCCCCCGGGCTCACGTCGAAATCGGCGCGGGCATGATTGACGATCGCGCGCGTGGCGAGGTCGAACGTGACCAACCGTGCGTTTCGCAGCGTGCGCGGCATGATCCCGTCCTTGTGGGGCGCCATTTCGTGCGGCAGCATCGTAAACGCCAGCGTCTTGCCATCGGGTGAGAACTGCGGCGCCGATTCGGCGTCGTTCGTGGTCGTGATCGCATCGAGCGCGAGCGAGGCCACATCCACCACGTACGCGTTGCCGCGTTCGTCGCGGATCATCGGCGTGGGCGACGCGCGGAAGCCCAACTTCTTGCCGTCGGGCGACCAGTTCGGCACACCGCTCACGGTATACGCCCCCGACGTCACCTTGGTGGCCTTCCCCGAGGCCACGTCGACCACCCAGATGTGATTGAGACGGAAATCGTCTTCGTACACCTTGGGGTCATCGCGACGACGGAGCTTGGCTTCCTGCTCGCGTGTGAGCGTATCGGTGGTCACGATGGCAATGCGCGCGCCATCGGGCGACCACACATACGACGACACCCCGTCGCGGACGGTGGTGAGTTGACGTGACTCGCCACCGTCGGCCGGCAGGAGCCAGACCTGCGGCTTCGGCGCATCGTCACCAGTTCCGGTGCCGCGCGCGGTCACGAAGGAAATCGTGCGCCCATCGGGTGACCACTGCGCCTGGGATTCGCCGCGCTCGCCAAAGGTGAGCTGACGCGGCGCGCCGCCGGTGGCGGGCACCATGAAGACATGCGAGCGACGCTCGTGCCGATCCCCCAGCGCAGTGTCGCCCTTGGCGTTCGGATGCTCCCACGCACTGATCGCGTAGAGCACGCGGGCGCCGTCGGGCGCCATCGCAACACCGCCCACCGACTTGAGACGCATGATGTCGCTGTCGTCGAGGCCCTTCGACTGGGCACGTGCGAGCGACGGCACGGTGATACAGGCCGCGATGAGTACGGCGGACGGACGCAGACTTAGCGACATGGCAGCCTCTTTCGTGAAGATGTTGAGCAAGTTCGTGGCAAAACCGCTGTGTTCGGCATCGGCCCTGGCGCATCGGCCTTGGCGCGTCGTTCTTTGCGGAAGTCGGCGTCAATGCGGGTGAAGTATGCTGCTTCGTTGCTGCTGGGCGTGTGCTCGACAGCCATGGCTCTGCTGGGGCATGTGGGGAACGAGACGTGATCTGCTAAGAAACGCGTCCCTCACTGGCATCCGCAAGGACGTGACCATCGACGGCGGCGGGCGACCGCCCACCGAAATCGGTCCAGCCGGGTGCGCCGTGGCACCGGGGCGCGGTGACAGGCACTAGGTTGCAGAGGGCTGCGGCGGTGTGCGTCGCGCACGATCCGTCCCATCCCCCGCAGAGGAGTCGCTCGATGTCCGATCAGAGCTCATTTACCGCGGAGCATCGCTCATTCGAATGGGAACTCGTCCTCAAGTATGAGGACCTGTCGCTTCCCGCGTCCGAGTGGAACGAGGCCACACTTGCCGTCGTGGCGGGCTGGTATGCGAAGAACCTGCCGAGCGACCAGGCCGAGGCGCGGTACGAGAAATCGTATCACCGCAACCGTCGTCGGTTATCCAACCGACTGGATCCCGCGTCGGTCGACACGGCCGGCATCGAAAA
>CAIUOO010000149.1 GCA_903900795.1 uncultured Gemmatimonadota bacterium
GGAATGATCCGGCAGCAGCGCCGCATAGACCGTGACCTCGGTGTGGCGCGCGATCGCCGCCAGCAGCTCGATGATGCGAGGCGGCAGCGAGCTCACCCCGAACACGGAGACCCGCGACGGCAGCGACAGTGCACCCGGCGCAGCCTCACGGAGATGCACCAGCAGTCGCGTGAGCCGGTGTGCACCGTGCTCGGCGCCGTGTTCGGCACCATTCGCGCACAGTTCACGCCACAGCGCGGCCTGCCAGCGCTCATGCGGCGAGCTCAGTGGGTGCTCGCCGCGCTCCCACGCCTCGAGCAGATCGTGCCGGAACAGCTGGTAATCGTCGAACCGCGCGGCCACCTGCGCGGCGAGTCCGAAGCGCATCCGGTCGTCACCCTCGCCGAGGTAGCGGGATAATGCCGCAAACTGCGGGTCACCCAGATTCACGTCGCGCAGCAGGGCATCCACCCGCCACGTCATCGACTCGCGCGAGAACGGATCGACGTCGCGCGGCGACATCCCCACCGACGCGGACAGCGAGCGCACGAAGCGCGCGGGAAACGGCAGCTCCACCGAACCCGCACAACCCAGCGCATCGGCCATCGCAAGCGTGAGCCATTGCCGCATGCCCTGGCTCTGCACCACGATGATTTCCGCGTCGCGTGGCGGAAGCGGCGCCGCTTGCAGTCGCGCGATCAGGTGATCGCGCAGCACGCCCAGCCGACGAGCGATATACACATTCATAATTGGGATTCTAACGAGGGAAGCGCCCATCGACGTCCTGGAGTCATGCACACGACGCACGATACGCCGCATGACTCCAAGATCGCCGCTGGGTCTGACAATGTCGTGCCAATCGGCCGAACTTACTTCGAGCCCGCCTTGGTGGCCGGGGCAATCGGACGGTTCGGGACAACCGGCGCGGCGCGCTTGGTCGGATACGTCTCGGCCAGCGTAGTGCCGTCGTACATCCGGCCGTTCTTCATCACGAGCCTGATCTTGTTCGTGTTCCGCAGGTCGGCCAGCGGGTCGGCGTCGAGTACCACGAGGTCAGCCAGCTTGCCGACTTCGATCGAGCCGACGTCGCCCTGCAAACCAATGGCCTGGGCGCCCATCGCCGTGGCGGTGCGCAGCGCATCCATCGGTGTCATGCCGCCGCTCGCCATGGCCCACAGCTCCCAGTGGTAGCCAAGGCCCTGCAGTTGGCCGTGGCTGCCGATGCCAAGTCGTCCACCAGCGCGCAGAATTTTCGTCGCTTCGGTGGCGAGCTGCGGGAAGATGTACTCCTCATCGCGGAACCAACCGCCCGCCGTGCCGCCGCCCGGCATCGACGCCATGCGACGACGCGTCTTGAGCGCGAGCTCCTCGTACGCGGTGAAGCGCTGGAGCTTCGGGTCGGCGTACGGATTTTCCTTCGTGTAGAAGTAGTTCTCACCCCACGGGCCGCCGTAGTTCACCAGAAGCGTGGGCGTGTACGTACGATTCGACCACGCCATGAATTTGGTGACGTCGGAGCCGAGCGGCACGATGCCCATCGAGTGCTCGAGGCCGGGATAGCCGTCGATCGTCTCGCTGAGATTGAGCTTCACATCGAGCGAGCCTTCGGTCGTCGGCATGAGCTGCTGTTCGCGCGCGGCCTTGATGATCCACTGTCGCGTCTGCCGCACGCCAGCCACGTACATCTTGATCGTCTTCGTGTCGTAGTAGCTGCTGTAGCGCTTGAGGATGCTGCGCGCGTGCTCCTGATCGCGAATGAGATCGCGATCGAAGATGCCGGGGCCGGTGGAGTAGATGCGAGGGCCGATGGCCTGACCGGCATCGACCATGTCCTGATATGTCAGGACGTCGGTGGTGGCGGTCTGCGGGTCACGCGTGGTGGTGACGCCGTACGCGAGATTCGCCAAGTACGCCCATGGCTGCGTTTCGTGAATCGTGCCGCGTTCGGCGCGCAGGTGCGCATGCGTATCCACGTAGCCCGGCACAATGGTGGCGCCCGCCATGTCCATCGACGTGGCACCAGCCGGAACCGTCACGCTGCCGGTGGCACCGACCGCCGTGATGCGATTGTTCGTGATCACGATGTCGCCACGCGCGATGACTTCGTCACCCTTCATCGTGATGATCCGCGCATTGCGCAGCACCACGGTACCGCGCGGGATGTCGCGCGTGGCCTGCACGAGCACGCGCTTCTCGGCGGGATCGTAGGGCTTGGGGCGCAGGCTATCCGCCACCGTGGAGTCGCGGCGCGAGGCAGCGATGGCGGCGTCACGCGCCGCGGCCGAGTCGAGATCGTACACGACATGCGCGTTACCGATCGACCAGTGCACGCGCTTGCCGTTGCTGCTCCACGCTGGGAACTGGCCACCGATGTCGGTGAGCCGCTTCACGGGTACGGCGGCGGTGTTCGGGTCGGCCACGCTCACGGACGGCTGCGTGCCGCGCGGCGGCACGACCACCGTGTAGAAATCCTGATTGATCTGCGCCAGCGCCACGTCGCCGTTCGGCGACATGAGCGTGAGCGTGGCTGACGGACCCGGCGTGTTGGGCTCTTCGGCGTCACGCTGCAACATCAGCTCGGACGGGTTCACGTCATGATCGTCGACGTTGCCGCCGGCTGCCGGACCGGTCACCCGCAGATGTCGCTGTTCGTCACTGCCGTCCCAGCGAATGGAGACGAGGCCGTTGGCATTCGACGACAGGTAAATGCGCGACGTATCCTTGGCGAAGTGCGGCACACTGCGCCCGGTGGCGCGCGCGATCACGACGGCCTCACTGCCACCCGCGGCGGTGGGCGTAGCGGGATACCACACGATGTTCGTGGGTGCGGTGACACCGGTCTGATCGCGACGCCCCTGCGCCGCCGTTTGGTTAAGCACGATGCGCGTGCCGTTCGGCGACCACACCGGCTGCCGCAACGTGCCCACCACCTTACTGAGCAATACCGGGGCCACGGCGCGCGGCGACACGGCCGCCTTATACAGGCGACCGCCGTCGTCGGACCAGGTGACCCACGCGAGCGACTTGCCGTCGGGCGACCAGGCCGGCTCCGACTCGATGCTGGTCAGTGTGGAGACGCGACGCGGCGTGCCAGCGGGGTAGTCCATCACGTACAACTTCTCGAGCGCGACGAACGCGAGCTGCTTGCCGTCGGGACTCGGCACGGCGTCGCGGATCTGCCGCACCGTGAACTGCGCGCTGTCGGAAATGGGATACTTGAACGCCAGCTCCGGTCCGGCCTCGAGCGAGGCCTGCACCCGGAACGGGATCTCCGTCTGTCCGCTGCCGTCGATCGCCACGCGCCAGATCTTGTTGGCGTAGCTCGCGATCAGCTCTTTCGAGTCGGGCGTGAAGCTCATGCCCGGCAGCGCGTCCAGCGGCGCGCGCGATTCCATCTCGTCGCGCTGCGTGGGATACGCGAGCCAGCGCTCGTCGCCGGTGGCGAGTTCACGCACCCGGAGTCCCGTCTTCTCTTCGTAGCGCGAGCCGTACACCAGCCACTTGCCGTCGGGGCTGAGCGTGGGGCGCACCGCTGACCCATAGCGCGACGACTGCGCTTCGCGCTCACCCGTCTCGCGATTGTAGACGTAGATCTGATACTGCGGGAACTGCGCGTTGTAGTTCCAGGCGCCGGTGCGCTGCGTATACCAGATCGACTTGCCGTCGGCGCTGAACGCCGCACCGGCCTGCTGCACCGCAGTGCCCGGTGCGGCGTTGGCCGGCGCCGTATACAGCGACATGCCGTTGCCGCCATCGGCGTGATACATCCACAGCGTGGGCAGTCCACCGCGGAATCCACCCTTGCTGGCCACGATGTACTTGCCGTCGGGCGACCACTCGGCCGACAGGTACACGTTCGCCTTGCCGCGCGTGATGCTCTTCACGGCCTTCGTGGCGAGGTCCACCACATGCACGTTGTCGGCGCCTTCACGATCGGAGATGAAGACAATGGACTTGCCGTCGGGACTGAAGCGCGGCTGCGCATCGAACGCCATGCCACTGGTGATGCGCGTGGCGTCACCACCGGCGAAGGGCATCGTGTAGAGATCGCCGAGCATATCGAAGGCGATCGTGGTGCCGTCGGGGCTCACGTCGAGCGACAGCCAGGTGCCTTCACGGGTGTCGAGCGAGAAGGTGCGTCCGGCTTCCAGCGGGAGCGGCTTTTCGGGAGCACGCGCACCAGCCCGGGGGGCGGCGCTTTGTCCCTGTGCGATGAGCGGAGCGGTGGTGGCGATCGCGGCAGCGCACAGCGCGCCGAATCGCCAAGACAGGCGGGACATCAGGAGCCTCCAGGGCGGGTGAAATGCGTGTTACGAACGTCCTTCACTCATTGCGATCACAGTCTCCCATTCGTTGGGCTGCACGGGCACCACGGACAAGCGCCCGACTTTCACGAGCGCCATCTCGCTGAGCGCGGCGCTGTTCTTGATCTCGGGGAGCGCGACGGGGCTCGTGAGTTTCTTCACCGCTTTCACGTCGACCATGAACCAGGTGGGCGTGTCCGCATTCGACGCCGCGTCGTAGTAGTCATGCGCCGGATCGAGCGCCGTAGGATCGGGATAGCCTTCACGCACCACTTCGCAGATGCCCACGATCGCCGACGGATCGGCGTTCGAGTGGTAGTAGAAGGCGAGATCGCCCTTCTTCATGCCGTCGCGCAGGAAATTGCGCGCACTCGAATTGCGCACACTGTCCCAGCAGGTGGTCTGCTTCGGCGCCGCCATCAGGTCGTCGAACGAAAACACATCGGGCTCGCTCTTGATCAGCCAATACCGTTTTTCACCGGGCGCACGCGCCGAAAACGCGGCGGCCCATGCGCCCTTCTCGTAGGGCATCGACTTGGGGGCGGCTTTCTTCGCGGGCGCCTTCTTGGCTGGCGCTTGCTTGGGGGCTGACTTTTTAGCAGGCATCTAGACCATGGTGGGGGCGGGCAACGACAACAGCAACAGCGGGAACACGGATTTCAAGGGATATCACGGATAGCACCGATAAGTAAAAGCGATTCATCCACGAGGTGAGAATCACGCGCAGGACGGCTTATCTGTGAGATCAGTGCCATCGTGTTTGCATCCGTGTTCTGGCTGTTGCGGTTCGGTGGGAAATCACACGGTCGCAGCGGCGGCGACTCCGGCCGAGCGCCCCGTGGCCCAGGCCCACAGAAAATTGTAACCACCGATCGGACCGAACGCGTCGAGCACTTCGCCGCACAAGAATAGCCCCTTGTGTCGACGACTTTCCATTGTGCGGGGGTCGACCTCACTCAGCGCTACCCCGCCCCCCATCACCTCGGCCTTTTTGTAGCCCTCGTCGCCCTGCCACGGCAGATCGCCGCGCACGAGGATGTCGATGAGGCGCAGCCGTTCATCACGTCGCAGTTCGGTGAGCGGGCGGGTAGGCTCCACGTTGGCCTTCGCCAGCAACGCCGCGGCGAGTCGGTCGGGCATCTCGGCCCGCAGGGCGCCGGTCACGGTACGCGCGCCGTGCGGCTTGAGGGCCTCTTCCCATTCCTTCTCGCCGAGCGCGGTCCACTGCACGTGCACCTTCGCACTGGGCGACGACCCTTTGGGGGCATGGCCCGCGCGGGCGCGCACCGCCACGTGCGACACGTTCAACACCGACGGGCCGCTGTAGCCGTGGTGCGTGAACAGAAATCCACCGCGCCACGTGGCCTGCTGCAACGCACTCTTGGCGGTGAGCGACACGGTGAGCGAAATCCCCGAGAGGTCGTTGAACGCGGCGTCGGTGGTGGTGAGCGGCGTGAGGGCGGCGTAGGTGGGGTGCATGGTGTGCCCGAGGGCCTTGAGCATGTTGAGACCGGCTCCGTCGCTGCCCGTGTTCGGCACCGAGAGACCACCGGTCGCCACGATCACCGCATCGGCCTTGAGCACGGTGCCGTCATCGACAGTCACCTCCCAGCCCCCATTCACCGGAGCGATGTCCACCACGCGCGACTCCATACGCAAGCGGACCCCCTGCTTGCGCGCGTAGTCCAACAGCCCGTCGCGCACATCGCGGGCCTTGTGCGACGCCGGGAACAGCTTGAGCGATTCGCTCTCTTCCTCGAGCGGAATGCCCAGCGTGTCCTCGAAGAACGCACGCTGCTCGGCCAGTGGCCAGGCGCGCACGATCTTCTTCAGCAGATTCGGCGAGGAATCGGTGACAAACCGCGACTCGTCCACCCGCAGCGGGAGGACGTTGCACCGACCGCCGCCGCTGATCAGGATCTTACGACCGCCGTCACGCGTTCCCTCGATCAGCAGCGTGTCCGCCCCTTCCGACGCCGCAAAAATCGCCGCCATCGAGCCGGCGGCCCCTGCCCCGATTACAATCACCCGCCGCATACGCACTCCACGCCTGTTGAGGAACCGCTGTTCAACAGGTAAGCTAGCGCATTCTCACGCCGTGTCCTCTGCCCAGCGCCTCATGTATCGTGCCCTGATCCCGCTCCTCCTTGCTGCAACCACGCTGCAGGCCCAAACCACCGGGCGGTCCGCCGACTGGCCCGTGTACGGCGGCAGTGAGGATCACACGCACTACACCACGCTGAGCCAGATCTCGCCGGCCAACGTGAAGCAGTTGAAGGTGGCGTGGACGTACGACACGAAGGACTCGTTCGCCGGCTCGGAGATGCAGGCCAATCCGATCGTGATCGACGGCGTGATGTACGCCACGACCCCGAAGCTGCATGTGATCGCGCTCAACGCCGCCACCGGCGTGCCGATCTGGCGCTTCGACCCCAACAACGGGGCGCCGCCCGCCTCGCGCTTCCGCCACCGCGGCGTGGTGGTTACCGGTGATCGCGTGCTCTTCAACTATCGCAACCGGCTCTACGCGCTGAACCGCAAAACCGGTCGTCCCATCACGACCTTCGGCGACAGCGGCTGGGTTGACCTGCGTCAGGGACTCGGCCGCCCGGTGGAAGGGCTCTCGGTGAGCGCCAGCACGCCGGGCGTAGTGTTCGAGGACCTGCTCATCATCGGCAGTTCGGTGCCCGAGGCGTTGCCCAGCGCTCC
>CAIUOO010000150.1 GCA_903900795.1 uncultured Gemmatimonadota bacterium
GCCGGCTTGCGCACCTGGTGGTCGTGGGGCGAAGTCACCAAGCCCGAAACCATCAACTACCGCTCGTTCAAGCCCGAGAAGGACGGCTTGTTCTGCGAGCGCATCTTCGGTCCGGTCAAGGACTGGGAATGCCATTGCGGCAAGTACAAGCGCATCCGCTATCGCGGCGTGATCTGTGACCGGTGCGGCGTGGAAGTCACGCTCAGCAAGGTCCGGCGCGAGCGCATGGGGCATATCGAACTGGCCGTGCCGGTCGCGCACATCTGGTTCTTCAAGACCCTGCCGTCCCCGATGGGCAACCTGCTCGACGTCACGCTCCGTGACCTCGAGAAGGTGATCTACTATTCGAACTACATCGTCATCGATCCGGGCTCGCAGGAAGTGCGTGAGCGCCAGTTGCTCGACGAAGACGAGTACCTGACGCTGCGCCAGAAGGCGAAGGCGGAAGGCGACGCGGCATTCCAGTGCGACATCGGTGCCCCGGCCGTGCGTGAGCTGCTCAAGCGTCTCGACGTCGACAGCACGGCCGAAGAACTGCGCGCGTCCGTCGTGGGCGAGACGTCGCAGCATCGCAAGAAGCAGATGCTGAAGCGCCTGAAGATCGTCGATGCCTTCCGCACCAGCGGCGAGGGCGGAGAAATCCGCAACCGTCCGGAGTGGATGATCCTCGACGTGATTCCGGTGATCCCGCCCGATCTGCGGCCGCTCGTGCCGCTCGACGGCGGACGCTTCGCCACGTCCGACCTGAACGACCTGTACCGTCGCGTCATCAACCGCAACAACCGTCTCCAGAAGCTCATCTCGCATCGCGCGCCGGAAGTCATTCTGCGCAACGAAAAGCGAATGCTGCAGGAAGCGGTCGATGCGTTGTTCGACAACGGCCGTCGCTCCAAGGCCATTCGTGGCCGTGGCAAGCGTCCGCTCAAGTCGCTGTCCGATATGCTCAAGGGCAAGCAGGGGCGGTTCCGTCAGAACCTGCTCGGCAAGCGCGTGGACTACTCGGGCCGTTCGGTCATCGTCGTGGGTCCGGAGCTCAAGCTGCACCAGTGCGGCTTGCCGAAGGCCATGGCGCTCGAACTCTTCAAGCCGTTCATCATCCACAAGCTGGTGGAGAGCGGTGAAGCCGAGACCGTGAAGCGCGCCAAGAAGATCGTCGAACGTGAAAACGCGATGGTGTTCGAAGTGCTCGAAGGCATCATCAAGGATCACCCGGTGTTGCTCAACCGCGCGCCGACGCTTCACCGTCTGGGTATCCAGGCGTTCGAGCCGGTGCTCGTGGAAGGCAAGGCCATTCGTATTCACCCGCTCGTCTGCGCGGCGTTCAACGCCGACTTCGACGGCGATCAGATGGCCGTGCACGTCCCGCTCTCGTTCGAAGCCCAGATCGAAGCGCGCGTGCTCATGCTGTCGTCGAACAACATTCTGAAGCCGTCCGACGGACGCCCGGTGGCGGAGCCCTCACAGGACATCGTGCTGGGCTGCTACGTGGCCACGAAGGCGCCGACGAGTTTCGACACCATCACGATGAAGGACCCGGTGGCGGTCGCCAAGCTGCCGGCCATGACGAGCATCGCCGAAGTCGAAATGGCGATCGCGAACAATCGCGCGACCTACCAGACGCCGATCCGCTGGCTCGACCGGTCCGACGAGGGCGTGACGTGGATCCCGACGACCACCGGACGCGTGCTGTTCAACGCGATCGTGCCGAAGGGGCTGCCGTTCCTGAATAAGGACATGAAGAAAAAGGCCCTCGGCGAACTCGTCTTCCAGAGCTACCGGAATGCGGGACTCGCGGAAACGGTGGCGCTGCTCGATCGCCTGAAGGAGTTCGGTTTCCGCAACGCGACGCGCGGCGGTGTCTCCATCGGTATCGAAGATCTGCACATCCCGAAGGAAAAGGAGACGTTGCTCAAGGAAGCGTCGGAGCGTGTGGAACGCTTCCAGCGCGCCTATGCGACGGGCAACATCACGAACGGTGAGCGCTACAATAAGGTCATCGATACGTGGACGCACGCGAACACGGACGTCGCCGACGCCATGGTCAAGACCATGCGCGAATCGCAGGGCGGCTTCAATCCCGTGTTCATGATGTTCGACTCCGGCTCGCGTGGTTCGCGCGACCAGATCCGTCAGTTGGCTGGTATGCGCGGCCTGATGGCCAAGCCGCAGAAGAAGCTCACGGGTGGTATCGGCGAAATCATCGAAAATCCGATCAAGTCGAACTTCCGTGAAGGGTTGTCGGTGCTCGAGTACTTCTCGTCGACGCACGGCGCCCGTAAGGGTCTTGCCGACACGGCACTCAAGACGGCCGACGCCGGTTACCTCACGCGTCGACTGGTCGACGTGGCGCAGGACATGACGATCCAGGAAGAGGATTGCGGGACGATTCTCGGCCTCGACACGGCGGCGCTGAAGGAAGGCGAA
>CAIUOO010000151.1 GCA_903900795.1 uncultured Gemmatimonadota bacterium
AGTGGCGACGGCAGGCTGGTTGCCTCGGCGTCGGCATCGACCCAGCGGACGGACGGCGTCTCGCACGCCGCCAGGGCGAGGATAAGCAAGAACGGGGCCGCCGACGGGTACCGGCGGGTTCGGGACAGCCGGAACGGGACGGACGGGCGGGCGGAGCGTAGGGCCATGCGCGAAGGGTACTGCAAGAACCGCACGACGCTAGCTTTCGGCTTCCCCATCCCGCCCTCTCGGAGAACGTCTCAATGTCTTTTGCCGCCTTCGATGGCACGCGTCGCGTGCCGGTCGCCGTGAACGAGCCGGTGCGTACGTATGCGCCGAACTCGCCCGAAACGAAGCACCTGAAGCTCCGGCTCGACCGCATGACGGCCGAGCAGGTGGAGATTCCGATCGTGATCGGCGGCCGCCGGATTCATACCGGCAACACCGGAACGGTCACGATGCCGTGCGATCACCACCACGTGCTGGCCACCTACCACAAGGCCACCCCGGAGCTGGTGCACGAGGCGATCGCGGCCAGTGCCGCGGCGTCGGCCGAGTGGTCGAGCTGGCGTTGGGAAGACCGCGCCGCGGTGTTTCTGCGCGCCGCCGAGCTGCTGACCACCACATGGCGCGACACGATCAATGCCGCCACGATGCTGGGGCAGGCCAAGACGGTGCATCAGGCTGAGATCGACGCCGCCTGCGAGCTGATCGACTTCTGGCGCTTCAATGCGCAGTTCGCGCAGGACCTGTACAGCGAGCAGCCGATCTCCGACCACACGATGTGGAACCAGCTGGACTACCGGCCGCTGGAAGGGTTCGTGTACGCGGTGACGCCGTTCAACTTTACGGCGATCGGCGGCAACCTGCCGGGCGCGCCGGCGCTGATGGGCAATGTCGTGCTGTGGAAGCCGTCGGCCACCGCGCTGCTGTCGTCGTGGTACACGATGCAGCTGCTGGAAGAGGCGGGACTCCCGCCGGGCGTGATCAACTTCATCCCGGGCGACGCGTCGATGATCTCCGACATCGCACTGGCGCACCGCGATCTGGCCGGCGTGCACTTCACCGGCTCCACGGGCGTGTTCAACAGCATGTGGAAGACGATCGGCTCGAACATGGGCACGTACAAGTCGTATCCGCGCATCGTGGGCGAGACGGGCGGCAAAGATTTCATCGTGGTGCACCCGAGCGCCGACCCGCAGGCGGTGGCCGTGGGCATCGTGCGCGGCGCGTTCGAATACCAGGGGCAGAAGTGTTCGGCGGCCAGCCGCGCGTACGTGCCGAAGTCGATGTGGCCCGACGTGAAGGCGCGTTGCGTGGCGATGATGGCCGAGATGAAGCAAGGCGACGTGCGCGACTTCTCGAACTTCGTGGCGGCGGTGATCGACCGGAAGGCGTTCAACCGCCTGAAGGGGTATCTCGACGACGCCAAGACGTCGGCGACCATCGTGGCCGGCGGCGGCTACGATGATTCGAAGGGGTGGTTCATCGAGCCCACGATCGTGGAGACGGACGACCCGACGCACCGCATGCTCTGCGAAGAGCTGTTCGGCCCGGTGATCACGATCCATCCATACGACGACCACGCGTGGCGCGAGACGCTCACCCTGGTGGACACCACGTCGCCGTACGCGCTCACCGGCGCGATCTTCTCGCGCGACCGCGGGGCGGTGCGCGAGGCCATGAGCGTGCTGCGCCAGAGCGCGGGCAACCTGTACATCAACGACAAGCCGACGGGCGCGGTGGTCGGCCAGCAGCCGTTCGGCGGCGCACGTGGCTCGGGCACGAACGACAAGGCCGGATCGAAGCTCAACCTGATGCGCTGGGTGAGCGCGCGGAACATCAAGGAGACGTTTTCGAGTCCGTTGGATTGGCGGTACCCGTTTTTGGGGTAGGGCTGGTTTGGGTGTCGGCGGATGGACTCACGTGAGTTTGGGGTTTTGAGTTGAAGTTTGGAGTCGTGGGTTTTTGGACTGCTTCGGCTTGACTCACGACTCCAGACTTGAACTCATGACTCGAAACTCACCGGTTATTTCTGGCTATGCGCACCCTCCGCTTCATCACCGCCGACGTCTTCACCACCGTACCCTTCACGGGCAACCAGCTCGCCGTGGTATTCGGGGCCGAGGGCCTTCCCACGGAGACGCTGCAGGCGATCACGCGGGAGTTCAACTACGCGGAGACGACGTTCGTGTTCGCGCCGGAGGATCCGTCGCATACGCGGCGGGTGCGCATCTTCACTCCCGAGCTCGAAGTACCGTTTGCGGGGCATCCCACCATCGGCACGGCGCACGTGTTGGTGGCCAGTGGCGAGGTGCCGGCGGTGGGCAGCGAGATGACGCTGGTGCTGGGTGAGAATGTGGGGCCGGTGCCGGTGCGCATCACGCTTGTTGATGGCGTACCGGTGCACGCGCAACTCACCACGGCGCAGTTGCCGGAGGAGCGGGTGGAGGTGACGGACCTCGAGGCGTTGGCGCGTGTGTTGTCGCTATCGGCGTCGGACTTGGTAGGTGGCGCGCATGCGCCAGCGGGGGTGAGTTGTGGCCTGCCGTTTCAGCTGATTGCGCTGCACAGTGTGGAGGCGGTGGAGCGCGCCCGGCTGCGCACCGATGCATGGGAAGCGGTGCTCAAGGGCGCATGGGCGGCGTGGCCAATGGTATTTGCGATGTCGCGCGACGGTGATGCGTCGCGTCACGCGGCACGTGAGGAGTTGCTGCCGGCGCATGTGCGCGGCTGCGACATCCGTTCACGGGTGTTCGTGCCGGGCTCCACGGTGCCGGAAGACCCGGCCACGGGGTCGGCGAACGCGTGTTTGGCGGGCTATCTCGCCAAGCGGACGCCGCGCGATGGGGTGCTACGGTGGGAGGTGGCGCAGGGGGTGGAGATGGGGCGTCCCAGCCGGCTGCAGATCGAGGCACACAAGCACGCGGGCGTGATCGATGCCGTGCGGGTGGGTGGTGCCACGGTCCTGGTGAGCGAAGGCACGATGACGGTGCGGTAGCCTTTACCGCTTGAGCGGCGGATACGCACCGCTGGACTGGCTCAGTCGCAGCGCGTCGAGGCCGTGCGACCACAGGACCACGCGATTCCGGCCGCTGCGCTTGGCGGCATACAGCGCCTCGTCGGCGCGCGCCCGCAGTGCTTCCGCAATGGATTCGTCGGGAACCGTATCCGACACCACGCCCACGCTCACCGTCACGGCGATCCTGGCCGTTGGCTCGCCAAACGTGCGGCGCCGGAAGGCTTCGAGGATCCGCAACGCCAAGTGCTGCGCGCCGGCGGCCGAGGTGTTGGGGGCAAGAATCATGAACTCCTCGCCTCCGGTTCGGGCGACTACGTCGCCAGTTCGCGCGCTGGCCCGCAGCAGCTCGCCGGTTTCGGCGATGACCTGATCGCCGACCAGGTGGCCGTGCGTGTCGTTCACCTGCTTGAAGAAATCGAGGTCGACGGCGATGAGGGCGACGTCCGTCTGCGTACGAGCCGCGCGTGCCAGCTCTCGGCGGTACTGCTGCTCGAAGCCCCGCCGGTTGTAGCACCCCGACAACGGGTCTGTTTGCACGATACTGGCCAGCTGGCTGCGCATCCGGTTGTACGCCCGGCCCACCGTCGTGATCGCGTCGGGGCTCTTGTCGGCCGCCACGTCGTACGAGTTGGCAAAGTCGCCATCTTCGGCGCGCTCGAAGATGGACACCAGCGTTCCCAGCCGCGCGTGCAGGTTGCTCTGCACGCGAAGCACCAGCAGCGAACCCAGACCGAACAAGCCGAGCGTGATGAGCGCTTCAGGCCACGAGACATCGTTGCTGTAGCGCTGCGCGATGTCGTTGATGAGCAGGAACGCCGCGGCGATCGCCGCCAGCATGAGCAGCGCCGGCGCGCGTCCGAAGTACACGTGCGTGAGCTGCAGCGAAAACAGCGCCAGCAGCAGTCCGCGATGATAGTCGTGGGGTTCGGCCAGGACAAAGACCAGCAGAAACACGACCACGAGGTCGGCCACCACCATGAGTGTGGACAGCGTGCGCCCCGCCGCCCGGGTGCGCTGGACGAGCGCCCGGATGCCCAGCACGAGCGCCACGTAGGTGACCGCCACCACCCCCAGGACGCGATCGACCGCGTCCGGGCCGACGGTGACGTAGGCCACCGACGACAGCTTGAGGATGCCCGCGCTGCGGAGGCCGACCGCGATGATAGCCGCGACCAGCGCGAGCAGGAGGCGGTATCCCGTCTGCCACAGCAGGATATCGGCGTTGGCCACGTCGGGGCGGAGGGGTTCTCTGGTCATCGGGTCGGAAGCACAATAGCGCGTCGGCGGCGTGTCCACCAATGCCAACGCCCCCCGCTGGACGCCCGGTGCGGATATCCATGATCGGGACGCCTGGGGGAAACTTGCCGCTGATGACGTGAGGCTCACGTGCGCATCGTGCGCTATTTTACGACCTATGACGACCATCGCCCAAGCCGACTTCATCCAGTCCATCGCGGACGCGCTCCAGCACATCTCGTACTTCCATCCGCTGGACTACATCCACGCGCTGGGCGACGCCTACGAGAAGGAACAGAGCCCGGCCGCCAAGGACGCCATCGCGCAGATTCTCACCAACTCGCGCATGTGTGCCGAAGGGCATCGCCCGATCTGCCAGGATACCGGCATCGTGGTGGTGTTCCTCAAGGTCGGTATGGATGTGCGCTGGGATGCCACGATGTCGGTGCAGGACATGGTGAACGAAGGCGTGCGACGTGCCTACCTGCAGCCCGACAACGTGCTGCGGGCATCGATCGTGGCCGACCCGGCCTTTACGCGGAAAAACACGCGCGACAATACGCCGGCGGTGGTGCACGTCGAGATCGTGCCGGGCGACACCGTCGAGGTGAAGCTGGCGGCCAAAGGCGGCGGCTCCGAGAACAAATCGAAGTTCGCCATGCTCAACCCGAATGACTCGATCGTGGACTGGGTCATCAAGACGGTGCCCCTCATGGGCGCCGGCTGGTGCCCACCGGGTATGCTCGGCATCGGCATCGGTGGCACGGCGGAGAAGGCGATGCTTATGGCGAAGGAATCGCTCATGGAGCACATCGACATGACGCAGCTCAAGGCGCGCGGTCCGCAGAACAAGATCGAGGAGCTGCGGATCGAGCTGTGCGACAAGATCAATGCGCTCGGGATCGGTGCGCAGGGCCTCGGTGGTCTTTCCACCGTGCTCGACGTGAAGATTTTCGATTATCCGACGCATGCGGCGTCGAAGCCAATTGCGATGATCCCGAACTGCGCCGCCACCCGGCATGCGCACTTCACACTCGATGGCAGCGGCGCGGCGACGTTGCCGGTGCCAAGCCTCTCCGACTGGCCCAATGTCACGTGGCGCCCCGATGTGAACGCCAAGCGTGTGGACCTCGACACGCTCACCCCCCAGATCGTGGCCACGTGGACGGCCGGCGATCGGCTGCTGCTCAGCGGCAAGCTGCTCACCGGTCGCGACGCGGCCCACAAGCGGATTGCCGATCTATTCGCGAAGGGTGAGGAGCTGCCCGAGGGCGTCAACTTCACGAATCGCGTGATCTACTACGTGGGTCCCGTCGATCCCGTGCGCGATGAAGCGGTGGGCCCGGCCGGGCCCACCACGGCGACGCGCATGGACAACTACACGGAGATGATGCTGGCCAAAACGGGGCTGATCTCGATGATCGGCAAGGCCGAGCGTGGTCCGGTCGGGCTCGAAGCGATTCGCAAGCACAAGGCCGCGTATCTGATGGCGGTGGGTGGCGCGGCCTATCTGGTGTCGAAGGCGATCCGCTCGTCACGCGTGGTGGCGTTCGAGGACCTCGGCATGGAGGCGATCTACGAGTTCGAGGTGGAGGACATGCCGGTCACGGTGGCGGTCGACGCCGCGGGCAGCAACGTGCACGAAACCGGCCCACGCGAATGGAAGGAAAAGATCCGGCATCTGCCGATCCTGGCCGGATAGAGCACACGGGGGGCGGTCCAATCGGATCGCCCCTCTTTTTTCCGGTGCAGACTGTATGTTCGGGCGATGCACCTCATTGTCCGGACACTCCTCGCGGCCGTTGCGGCGGTCGCCCCCAGCCTGCTCGCGGCTCAGGCCACGCCCGCCCGTACTCCGCTCACCCTCGAGCGGATTACCGTGGGGCCGACGCTCACGGGAATAGCCCCGTCGTCGCCCAGTTGGTCTCCCGATTCGAAGATGGTGGCCTTTCTCTGGAGCGATGCGGCGCACCCCGATCGGTCGCTCTGGTTGGTGGATCGTGCGGGCACGATGCCGCGCCGTCTGCTGCCCGCTACCAGCACGGGGCGCGTCGGCGAATTCGTGTGGACGCCGGACGGAAGCGCGATCGTGTTCGTGCA
>CAIUOO010000152.1 GCA_903900795.1 uncultured Gemmatimonadota bacterium
CGACGCTGCGCGCGGCTCACCACCTGCGTTTCCGTGGTCACGGTACTCAAATCCTTCGCCATCGCACCCACCTCCAATACCCCCGAGATACTCACTAATTAACCGAGACGAATCGTCTCACACCATATTGGCAGAGGGGGCGACGACTTGAGCCCGACTTTCGTGCTAGAGGATCGGTATCAATGCCCGAGGACTCGTGATGTTGGGTAATCGATGCCTTTCCTTGAGAACGAGCTCCGCTGTGTCTCTAGAAAAAGGGTACGAACTGTGCGTCAATCTTGCGTCAAACGGCGCTCTGCATCTACCTCGTTTTTGGTGGAGTCCCTATCTGTTCTTGTAGAGAGGAACACCTGACTGCTTGCGCGGATGCCAAAGTTCCGTCGAACGTGACCGCAATGATTCCGGTGCCGATACCGGCCGCATTCACCACGGGGGGCGCGGCGCGGTTGATCCGTGCAATGGGTGGCTCAGGCAGCGGTCTCGCAGCTGGATCTGAATCGCTCTCCCATCAGGCCCCCACCGCCTGCCGCTCCAACTCGCTGGCCAACTCCACCACCAGCGCCCGCATGCGCCCCATACCGGCCGATCCGCAGGTGCGCCACGGCCGAGTGCCGAGCTGGCGACGCAGGTTACGCCCGAAGTTGGTCCGGATGAATCGCGAGATCACGGCGCCGTCGGCCTCCGAGCACACCGTAACCGTCAGGCCCACCATGGCCTCTCGGTCCCCGCAGGTGGCCGTGAGCCGCGGCGACTCAGGATTGTCCCCAAAAACGGCGCCCGCGCGCAGCGTGACACCGCGCTCGCTGCGATTCATTCCCTGGCACATGGATGACTCCGCACTCGGAGCAGATTCCAATGTTCGGATATTCAGGATCTCCTTCGGATACGGTGTGAGTGCGCAGCACCACACCGCGCTCGATCTCGAGGAAATGCTCCGTCTCGTAACGGGTCTCGAATCCGCCGTGCCGATAGCGTTTTACGTCACCCGCACCGATACGTAGGATGCCGCTCACCCACTTGGCGAAGAGCGGGACATCGGAGTCCATTTCATAGTTGCCTTCCACGGCAAGCAGATACAGCTGTTCGTCGCGGACAGCCCAGGTCGCGACGTAGCCGCGGTAGCAGGCCGTGTGCCCGAGGTGGCCGTCAGGGACCGACACCACGCGGGGAGCACCGTCGGCAACCTCAGGTGAGCACAGCAGGTCAAGCTCTTCTCCGTCGCAATAAATCGTATCTGGGATCTGGGCCGTCATGTTGCCGCTGTTTGAAAAAGTGTCAAATGCCAGACTCCGCGAGAAACTCCACGAATCCGTCGATTTCGTCGGTCGGGCCGATCGGCGGCGACCTTTCGGGAGCTCAGCCGGTCAATCCTCGGCGTCCGTCGCACCCTCGGCATCATCTTCCTCGTCATCATCTTCCTCGTCATCGTCCTCTTCCTCGTCTTCCTCCTCTTCCTCTTCCTCGTCCTCCAGCGGCTCGAAATCCGCACTGACAGTGATTCGCTTCGCGTCGACGTCGGCAGTCACGTCATGCTGACCTTCGTCATCGAGCACTTGGAGCCAGATGTCGAAAGGTCCGGCAATCGCGGCCCACGTGGTGAACACCTCCTCGTTCCACGAAGAGACAGACATTCCCGCGCGACTCAGGATTTTGTGGAGTCCGGGGATGTTCAGCAGCGTTCCGAGTGATGCGAAGTCGCTGTCGTTGCTGTCTGTCTCACCGAAGCGCACGACGTCACCGATCTCAATCTGCGCATGGTCTTCACCACCGAAGAAATCCGGATCCTCTTCGAGCACCAGCGCGGCAAAGTCCCGCAACCGCTGCAGATTGCCCGCATCCGCGGTGACCTCGGATTTGATATTCGCGCTACAGTTGTATTCCTCAGACATCGCAGACGCTCCGTTCAAGAGAATTGTGTTCGGACCCCGCTCATCGGCGATCCGGAGCTGCAACGTTCGTACGCGATGGCAGTGGCGTGATCACCGCCACCCGTTCCACATCACACGCCGTACTCCGCCAGAAACTCCACGAATCCCTCCATCTCGTCAGCCGAGATCGGCCGGTCGGCCGCAGCGCTGTCGTCCGTCTCCTCATCGTCGGCCATGTCGCGCCACGATTCACGGAGTCCACTCGCGAAGTCGCTGTCGTCTGCACACAGTGCCTCGAACCGACCCCACCATGTCAGCATCGCGAGGTCGTCGGTCACGGCGTTGAGTGCAGCCGCGATGTCATCGAGCCCCTGGCCGGCCGCCGTGGCGCGGCCGTGGATGCGCTGGACTTCGGCGATCGCATCGTCGTCATCCGCCAGCAGCCCGTTGATCAAATCGTCGGCCACGTAGCCATCGCGCGCGGCGATAGGCCCGTCGTACCAACGGCACTGTTCAACGCCGAGTTCGTCGGCGATGAAGTACACGAAGGAAGCCGGGGCGGGCGCGACGTGTGAAGGCTCGGAATCTGGCGCGCCCGTCTCCGTGCGGCGTTGGTCCGTGACGACGGCAGCGTTGCGCGATTTACTTGCTTCGCGTGCTTCCAAATGTCTCAACTTCTGTATTCCCGTTCGCACATACCCGCCATCGATATCGTTCTCTACCATCCACTGCACCAGCGCTCTCATTTCTTCAACGGTTCTTGTCTTTGCAATCGCAGGGATCATGCTTGGCGGGGGTTCTATATAAGCTTCCATCGGTAGGAATACTGGCTGATCGTCGTCATCCCACGCGTCGTCCTCCTCGTCATCGTCGTCGGCGTCAGCGTTCACGTGCAAACACGTCATCCAGAGGTCGAGCACCTGCTTCGCGGTATCGGTGGTGTAGTCGAACATCTGGGCCATGATCTCGTCGTGCAACGGCGGCGTCCGTCGCTCGAGGCGGGTGTTCAGATTGAGCAGCACCCGTCCCGTCATCGGGTGCGTCATCACACCGCGCCCCAGCTGCCCGATGGCCTCCCGGTGCTCCTCCGGCACGAACAACGGGAGCTCCAGGGTACCAAGCAGAATGTCGTCCTCCTCGAGCCCCTCGAGATGCAGGGTGCAATCGAGCTGCGCGAGCGGAAAGGGCGCGGTCAGACGGTTCCCGTACGACCGCGTGAACGCGAGACCCTGCCCCTGCATCCACGCCGTGAGTGCCATCCGGATCGGCCCCGGCGGCGCCTCCGGATCGACGGGCACACGCCGCTCGCGGTGAATCCTGCCGGTCGACACGTCCAGCCACTCGTCCGCGTCGTCGAGCTGCGCCAGCAGCAGCATGGCCGGTACGTTCCGTAGCTGCTGAGGAATGAGCTCGCTCCCGCCCGCGGTCCAGCCGTCGGGCACGGCGAGGGTGCCGGGATCGGTGCCGTGCAGCCACACCATCGAGTACAACGGCGCCCGGTCACCATCCACCGGTGGACGCATCCACTCCAGCCACGAGCAGGGAAAGCCAAGACCTTCCGCCTGATCGACCACGGCGATGTCCTGAAACTCCTCGTCATCGAGCACCACTAGTCCCGCGTCCGCGAGATGCGCCAGCTCCTCCTCGAGTGCGTCGGAGAAGAAACTGACGCCGACGAGGTGGTCGTCCACGCTCACGTAGCGCGCAGGCGCCGAATCGGCCTGATGCCGTGCGATCCACGCCGCGTGCCCGCCGGGATAGGACAGATCGAGCGTGATCCGGCGGACCACGATGGTGAGGGCTTCAACGAGAATGCTCATGGGGGAGTGTGAGGGGTAAAAACCGTGAGGCGGCCGCGATCGAGCCCGCGTGCTACGCGAGGAATCGGTCGGCCTTGCAGGCGTCCAGATGCATGCGGGTTTGGTCGACGAACACGCGCAGCGTGGCCAGCAACTGCGCCGGCGAGAGTCCGGCCGTGATCAGGAACGGATACTGCGCCACGAACCACGCACCGCTGCCGGCGTCGAAGCGAACCATGACACTCAGCCGGTTCAACCGACGCACCAGTTTGGCGCGGTCGCGCGGCGACGCTGACTCGGCGAACGTAAACTTCCGACCCAGCATCACCAGATCGTCCTTCTCGCCGAGCGTCACCAGGAGGACATCGCCGATACCCGTGAACACGGTGATATCGCCCAACGCATCGAGCCGCGTGAGATAGCCGCCCCGCTCACAGATGGTGGCGAGCAGCGCCGGGGTGACCTGCGACAGCGGATGAAGCGGCGCACTGTCGGGATCGTGCACCGGCGGCACTGGGGCCACACTCTCGATGGCGCCCGTTTCCAGATTCAACACGTACGTGGACCCGCTGTCGTCGCCCCCCAGGGGGAGGACGCCCATCGCCGGCGCCTCCGTCATGGTGTCTGCTATGGTGTCTGCTTTGGTGTCTGCCGACGCATCCGCGCGCACCACCGGTGCAGACCGCCGGCGCAACGCCTGCCGCACCCACGCCTGTACCGCTTCCGCAATCCACAACATTGCACACCCCCCATGTGATGAGCCTCGGCAGCGCACGCACCAACGTCACGACGTGGAAGATGCGAGGGGGGTCTGACAGTCAGCACCATCGTCTGCGCCACCGTCTGCGCCATCGCGTAGACCGCCGTGGGCATGCATTCGCAACGTGTTGCTGCGCCAACGGTTGACGGTGAATAAACGCCCCGGAGCGAGCTTTACCGTCTCAGAATGCGCGCACACCCTTGCGGAGTCTTGATGACCCGACGCTTCGAGACCACTGGCAGTCCTCAAATGTTCTGGGAGGTCACGGTCGCTGGCAGCGCTGTGACGGTGCGGTACGGCTGGTGCTCTCGCCAGGGTCAGACGCACCAAAAGCCGTTCGCGTCCCCCGCCGGCGCCCAGGCGGCGGTGGAAAAGTGGGTCGCCGACAAAGT
Source organism: uncultured Gemmatimonadota bacterium (assembly GCA_903900795.1). Taxonomy (GTDB): domain Bacteria; phylum Gemmatimonadota; class Gemmatimonadetes; order Gemmatimonadales; family Gemmatimonadaceae; genus Gemmatimonas. The sequence goes on from CAIUOO010000152.1 coordinate 4,820, forward strand.
GAAGAAGGGCTACGTCGAGATCAGCGGGACGCCAGCACCGTCGGCGACGGACCGCACCGCAACTCAGCGCGTCGCAAAGACCGGTGCGGCAAAGACCAGTGCCGCGAAACGGAGCGTCGCGCAATCGGGTGCCGCACCCGTCAGTGCCAAAGAGTTGTCCACGGTGCGCAAGCTCCTCGGCCACAATGATGCCGCCTCGGTGCGTCAAGGAATCGCGCTGGTCATCGCGCTTGACAACCTCGACTTATGGACGGTGCTCGCCGCAGGATGCTCGGTCAGCGAGGGCAAGATCATCGTTGCCCGCGGCAGCGAAGTGCACAAGCGGGTGAAAGCGGCCTTTCGTGACGAGGTGGCCCTGTGGGCATTGCGCGGTGCCGGACGATTAAGCTCGGTCAAGGAACTGCGCCTCCGCTCGAATTCCCTCACCGACCTCACGGCACTGCGCAGCCTTGCCGCCCTCGAGACACTGCGCCTCGAA
>CAIUOO010000153.1 GCA_903900795.1 uncultured Gemmatimonadota bacterium
GCGAGCGAGTCGGTCGGCTCCGGCGGTGGGCAGGGCGCGCACACGCCGCTCGATGCGCGCCTCGTTGGGCTTGGAGCCGAACAGCCAGTTGCCGAACACGGTCCACCAGAGCGTGGGGTTGGTGTACGACGGTGGCGTCATCACCAACTGCGTGCTGTCGCGCCACGGCACGAACAAGAAGCCACTGACGCCCATGGCGACGATGTCGAGCGAGTCGCGACAGCTGTCGGTGCTCGTACACGCGCCAACCGTCTTGACCTGTGCGGCGGTGACCGGCTGCAGCGGCGCGGGGTCTCCGGTGCGCACCCAGTGGCAGGCGGCAAGCAGGGAGGCGGTCACGAGCCACACGAGTGCCTGAGCCAGCCGCACGCGGCGAGGATGACTGGCCGGCCGGTGCTGCGCATGTGCCGTGCTTGACCGAGGATATGTCACAGGCGTAGTCTGCGACACGAGCATCGCCACTTCAATGGGCAGTCCTGAGGAAAACCCGGGCGCCGCGTGGTCGCGGGCGCGGCCGAACGCCTTCCCTATGGAGTCGTCATGCAGCGCATTCAAGTGCAGGGTGTCCACCACATCACTCTCGTCGGCTCAACACGACAGTCCGCCATCGACTTCTGGCAGGGCGTGCTCGGCATGCCGTTCATTTTCGAGCAACCGAACCTGGGGCTCGCGACCGAGAATCACCTGTATTTCGATCCGGGCGACGGGCGACTGCTGACGGTATTCACCAACGACTCGCACCCCGATGCGGGCCGTGCCGCGCCGCGCGAGGTGGGCTGTGTCGAACACATCGCGTTCAACGTGTCGCGGGCCACGTTTCAACAGGCGCCGGCGCGACTCGAGCAACGTGGTATCTCGTTCACGCAGCGCGATCGCGGCTTCATGGACTCCATCTACCTGCGCGATCCCAACGGCCTGAAGGTCGAGCTCGCCTGCTACAAGTTCGAGACGCCGTCGGGTTTCCGCGACGCGGACGTGCTGATCGCGGCCTACCGCCTGCGGATTGCCCGAGGCGATCACCACATCGATGCGAGTCATGTGGCGGACGCGATCGAGCAGCTGATGGCGGGTCGCGACCGGCTCGAGTAGTGCGCGGCCGGGGCTCTGCGGGCGAAACGATCCGTCCCACCACGCCGTACGGTCCTCACAGCCCTGACGAACGCCGCAAACGGCGATAGACTCGCTCTGTCGCTATGCCGCTTGCTCTCCACTCCCTCCATCCGCCAAACCGTATGCACGTTCTTCCCATACGCGCCCTGCTGGCCGTTGCCGCCGCGACGGCTTTTGCCGCCTGTGCCCCGCGAAAGCCGGTCACTGCGCCGTCCCCCGCCAGCGATCCCCGCAACACCCTGAAGGCTGGTCTGTTCGACGCGGCCGAGTACCAGTCCAACCTCAAGGTCGTGGCCAAGGCCGTGTCGCCCAAGGGGTTCCTCGGCGAGACCAACTCCGACCTCGCCTTCACCGGCAACTACGTCATTCAGGGCAACTACAACGGCCCGGTGGTGTGGGACATCAGCAACCCGTCGGCGCCGACGCTGGTGGTGGCCTACGAATGCCCCGCGTCGCAGAACGACGTGAGCGTGTACAAGAATCTCATGTTCATGTCGGCCGAAGCGATGAATGGCCGGGTAGACTGCAAGCCGGGTGGTGTGAAGGACGTGGTAAGCAAGGATCGCGTGCGTGGCGTGCGCATCTTCGACATCACGAACATCCGCGAGCCGAAGTTGGTGGCGAATGTGCAGACGTGCCGCGGTTCGCACACGCACACGGTGCTCGAAGATCCGAAGGACAAGGAAAACGTGTACATCTACGTGTCGGGTTCGTCGGGCATTCGTCCGGCCGGTGAGTTGGCCGAGTGCGTGTCGGCGCCCAGCGGTGAGGCAAATTCCTCGCGGTTGCGCATCGAGATCATCAAAGTGCCGCTCGCGAACCCTGCGGCGGCCGCGGTCGTGGGCCGCGCGAACATCTTCGCCGGGCTCGGCGCGGCCAAGAGCCACGGTGCCTCGCCGGCCGACAAGGCCGAC
>CAIUOO010000154.1 GCA_903900795.1 uncultured Gemmatimonadota bacterium
CCACTGCGCAAGGACTACCCCAAGCAGCTGGAGCAGCCGCTGGTCCCCTACCGTCCGCCGCAGGGTACCCTTGTCCGCTAGCATCCCGAATCCGGTCCGCTCCGCCTTCACCACGCACGAGCGCGACGACACCGTCATCGTCAGCATCGGCCCGTCGCACCCCGCCACGCACGGCACCATTCAGATCATCGCCGAACTGGATGGCGAAAAGGTGCTGCGCACCGATGTGCACTGCGGGTATCTGCATCGCGGCTTCGAGAAGGAGTGCGAGGATCACACCTGGCACAACCTGATCCCGTACGTCGACCGCCTGAACTACTGCTCCGCGCTCATCAACGACTTCGCGTATTGCGATGCCGTGGAGCAGATGATGGGCATCGAGATCACGCCGCGCACGAAGTATCTGCGCACGCTGCTCTCCGAATACATGCGCATCACCGACCACCTCACGTGCATCGCGGCGAGCCTCATGGAGCTCGGCGCCCTGACGGCGTTCCTGTACCTGGTCACGGTGCGCGACTACATGTACGAGCATCTCGCCGCGCTCACCGGCGCGCGCGTGACGTACTCGTACGGCCGCATTGGCGGACTCGCCAATGACGTGCCCGACGGCTGGTTCACCCGCCTGCATGAGATCCTGGCCGAGTACGAAACGTACATTGCGCGCGTGCACGGGCTGGTTGATCGCAACCGCATCTTCATCGACCGCCTGCGCAACGTGGGTACCATCAGCACCGCCGACGCCCTGCACTGGGGCTTCACCGGCGTGATCCTGCGCAGTACCGGCGTGCCGCGTGACCTGCGCAAGGATACCCCGTATCTGGCGTACGCCGAGCTCGATTTCGACGTGCCGGTGGGTATCAATGGCGATAACTACGATCGGTACTTCGTGCGCATGCGTGAAATGGACGAGTCGGTGTACATGATCCGTCAGCTCATGGACATGATGCCCGAGGGTCCGATCAACGTGGACGATCGTCGCTGCGTGTTCCCGGAGAAGACGCTCGTGTACAACGAGATCGAATCGTTGATCAATCATTTCAAGCTCGTCATGGAAGGCCCGTCGGTGCCGGCCGGCGAGATCTACGTGGCGCACGAAGCACCCAACGGCGAACTCGGGTTCTTCCTTGTGAGCACCGGAGGCGGCACGCCGCACAAGGTGCACGTGCGCTCGCCCAGCTTCGTCCACATGGGCGGGGTGCACCGCATGCTCGATGGCTATCAGCTCGCCGACATCGTCACGACGTTCGGCTCCGTGAACATGATCGGTGGGGAGTGCGATCGATGACCGGTTTGGTACAACGCCTGATCCCCGAGTTCGAAGTGTGGAAGCGCCGCTATCCGGCCGGCTTCGACGGTTCGCTCTCGATTCCCGCGCTGCGTCGGATTCAGGAAGAGCGCGGCTATATCAGTGACGAAGACATCAGCGACCTCACCGCGTATCTCGGCGTGCCGCGCACGCAGATCGATGAAGTCGTGGCCTTCTACACGCAGTTCACGCGCGTTCCGCTGGGCAAGCACCACCTTCAGGTGTGCCACAACGTGAGTTGCTCACTGCGCGGCGCCGAAGGACTCGTGAAGCATCTCTGCGGGCGCCTCGGCATCAAGCCCGGCGAAACCACCGCCGATGGGCAGTTTACGCTGACCACGGTGGAATGCCTGGCCTCGTGTGGCACGGCACCGATGATGATGGTCGGCGACGCCTACGTCGAGAACCTGACGCCGGCGTCGGTAGACGCGCTGCTCACCACGTTGAAGGGGATGCCGTGAAATTCTTCATGAACTTCCCGGTCACGGACACGTCGCACACGCTGGCGGAGTATCGCACGCGCTTCGGCTATCAGGCGCTGGAGAAGGCGCTGAGCATGACGCCCGCCGACGTGACGAAGGAAGTCGCGGCCTCCGGCCTGCTCGGGCACGGTGGCGCCGCCTTCCCCGCCGGCCGGAAGTGGGGCGTCGTCAAGTTGGGCGACGGTGAGCCGCACTATGTGTGCATGAATGCTGACGAAGGCGAGCCGGGCACCTTCAAGGACCGCTGGCTCATGGAGTGTGTTCCGCACATGTCGCTCGAGGGGCTGATCATCGGCTCCTATGCGCTGCAGGGACGTCACGCGTTCATCTATATCCGCGGCGAGTTCGATCTGGCGCATCGTCGGATGGCCGACGCCATCGAAGAGGCGTACGCGGCCGGATGGCTGGGTGAGAACATCCTGGGCACTGGGTACTCGCTCGACGTCGTGCTGTATCGCGGGGCCGGGTCGTATGTGTGCGGCGAGGCCTCGGCCATGCTCGCGTCGCTCGAGGGTAAGAAAGGCTGGCCGCGCAACCGGCCGCCGCGTCTCACGGTGAAGGGGCTGTACCAGAAGCCCACCGTCGTGAACAACGTGGAGACGCTGGCCAACGTGCCGGTGATCCTTCGCCTTGGCGCCGCGGAGTTTAAGAAAACCGGCACACCCAAGAGTCCGGGCACGCAGATGATTTCGATCTCCGGCCACATCGCGAAGCCGGGCGTCTACGAAGTGGAGTACGGCTACTCGTGGGAGAAATTCCTCTACGAGGATTGCGGCGGCATGCAGAACGGGAAAGCGCTCAAGTGCATCATCCCCGGCGGCGTGTCCACGAAGCTGCTGAGCGCGAGTGAGATCGCCGGCGTCACCCTCGACCACAACTCGGCGGTGGCGGCTGGTTCGCAGGTTGGCTCAGGCGGCATGATTGCGATTGCTGAAGGCACTTGCATGGTGCGCCTGGCAGCGGTCATTCAGCGCTTCTACCACCATGAGTCGTGCGGACAGTGCACGCCGTGCCGTCAGGGTATGGGGTGGATGGAGCGCATTCTGAACCGCATCGTGGCGGGCGGCGGACGTCCGGAGGACATCGATCAGCTGTACAAGATCGGAGAAGCCAACGACGGTACGACGATCTGCAGTCTTGGCGACTCGGCGGGCTACGCATGTTCGGCGATCCTCGATCATTACCGGGAGGAGTTCGAGTACTACATCACGAACGGACGCTCCATGTACGACGGCAACCTGACCGTGGAAGACCCGTTCGCGGATTCGCCGTTCGCGGATTCGCCGTTCGCGAAGCCGCTTACCGGAGCCGCCTCGTGAGTGATGCAACGGTGGCCCCCGTCGCCACGAAGAAGATGCTCGACTTCGCGATCGATGGCGTGGCGATGCAGGCGGAAGACGGACAGACGGTGATCCAGGCCGCGCGCGCCAATGGCGTGGACATCCCGCATTTCTGCTGGCATCCGCAGCTGTCGGTGCCCGGTAACTGCCGCATCTGCATGGTGGAGATCGAGCAGGACTCGGGCGACCCGTGGTTCGACATCGCCTGCAACATGCCGGTCACCGCCGGCATGCGCGTGCTGACCAAGTCAGAGAAGATCAAGACGCTCAATCAGGACACGATGCAGTTCATCACGCTCAACCACCCGGTTGACTGTGGCATCTGCAACAAGTCGGGCGAGTGTCTGCTGCAGGACTATCACTACGAGTTGAACGGCGCCGCGTCGAAGTCGCGCGATCCGAAGACGCACGCCACCAAGTTCTTCCCGCTGTCC
>CAIUOO010000155.1 GCA_903900795.1 uncultured Gemmatimonadota bacterium
CGGGCAAGAACATGTCGTCAGCGATCTTCGCGATCTGCTCGGCTTCAGCCCACGCCAGTTCGAGCGCGGCGAGTTCGCCGTCCATCGCACGCCGTTCGCTTTCCTCGTGGAGCGCCATCTCGAGGGCGAGGCGGTCGCGGGGTGCGAGCGAATGCAGTGTGCCAGGGAGTTTCTTGACCACGTTGCGCTTGTCGCTGCCACTGAAGCCCTTTTTGCCCGCGCCCCATCGGTCATCGCCAACTGAAGCGCCCACGCGCTGTTGAACCGACGTGAGCACGCGATACGGATCGCCGATCTCCTCGAGCAACGACACCGCATCCTGCACCTGTGCACGCGAGCCACCGAAGCGATTGACGGTGGGCAGCAATCGCGCGGCCGCTTTCATGGCATCATCACCGAGCAGCAGATGCGTGCCCGTCACCGATTCCAGTCGCAGCTGGAGCGGTCCCCCATCAGTGCCGCGTTCGAGCGCACTCATGCGTGCGTGCTTGCGCTGCACATCGACCACCTGTCCATCGGGGAGCGCGATCTTGCCGATGGAGACGCTCTGCCGACCATTGATCAGGGCGTCCCAGATGCCGCCGTTCGCGTAGATCCCGGCGAAGCTGCCCACACTGGCTCCCACGGCCATCATACCGCCGACGACAGCCACGGCACTGCCGACGATGGTGCCGGTGATCAGCATCTGACGCTTCCGACGCCGGCCGAACTGGTCGCCGTAGCGCCAGGCCGCCATTTCGGGGCGCTGCGGCTCGCCGATGCGGATCAGGTCGACGCCCTCCTTGAGGCGGGCCAGTCCCACGTTGTCGGTACTCACGCGCAGGCGGCTGTCGCGGAAGCGGCGCTCCATGGCCTCGATGGCCTCCCAGCGCTCTTCGAGCGGCGAGAGGTTCCAGCGGTCACAACGGCGGCACACGACCCAGAGGCGCCCCTTTGCTGAGTCGAAGGCCAGCCGAGTACCCACGGGGAAGGCCTCGAAGGCCTCGTTCAGACCTAAATCGGCCACGCAGTGGATACATGTAGTGAACATGTTCTTTTAATTTACCAGAATGACTCAGCCCGTGTACCTGGATCACGCCGCCACCACGCCGGTGCGCGACGAGGTCATGGCCGCCATGGCGCCGTTCTTCGGGGCGCGATTTGGAAATCCCTCCAGCGTACACCGCTGGGGCCGCGAAGCCCGCGTGGCGCTCGACGAGGCCCGTGAGCGGCTCGCCGCCTGCCTCGGCGCCCACGCCGACGAAGTGTGCTTCACGTCAGGTGGCACCGAGGGGGACAACTTCGCCATTCTGGGCGTGTTCCGCACGCTGCGCGCGCAGGGGCGCGATGCCGCGATCACCACGCCCATCGAGCACAAGGCTGTGCTCGCCGCAGTACATCAGGTGGCGCACGAAGGCGGTGACGAACGCATCGTGCGCGTGTCGCATAACGGCCTCGTGGACATGGCGCACTTCGCCGAATTGCTCGACGGTCGCGTCGCCGTGGCGAGCGCGATGTGGGTAAACAACGAAGTGGGTGTGATGCAGGATGTGCCGACGTTGGCGGCGCACGCCAAAGCGGCCGGTGCGATGTTTCACACCGATGCCGTGCAAGCGTTCGGCAAGGTCTCGATCGACGCTAAGACGACGCCGTTCGACCTCCTCACCATTTCGGGACACAAGTTCGGCGCGCCCAAGGGCATCGGCGCGCTGTACATTCGCCGGGACACGCCGCTTGAGCCGATGTTTCACGGCGGCTCACAGGATCGTGGCCGTCGCCCCGGCACCGAGAACGTGGCGTTCGCCGTCGGCCTCGCCACGGCAGCCGAGCTGCTGCTGGCCGAGCACCAAGCCGAGCATGCGCGACTGACCACGATGCGGGCGATACTCGAACAGGGACTCCGCGAGCGTATCCCCGATGTGGTCATTCACGGCGAAGGCGCACCACGCGCACCGCACATCACCAACGTGTCGATCCCGGGCACCAGCAGCGAGTCCATGCTCATGGCGCTCGACCTGCGCGGCATCGCCTGCAGTGCGGGCTCGGCCTGTCAGAGCGGCAGCGTGTCGGCGTCGCATGTGCTGACCGCCATGGGGGTGTCACCCGATATCGCCAATGCCGCGCTGCGCTTGTCGCTGGGCTGCCTGAGCACGGAGGCCGACGTGCAGCGCACGCTCGATGTGCTCGTCACGCTGGCCGAGAAGTCGCGCGTGGGCAAGGCGGCGAGCGCGTCGTGCGCGTTCGAGCCCGTCGACTTCTGAGCGGCGCGATGATGAACGCGTCGGTGCACGGCCTGTTGCCGCAGAAAGGTGAGCGCGTGCTGGTGGCGATGAGCGGCGGCGTGGATTCGTCGGTCGCGGCCGCGGTGCTCGTGGAAGCGGGATGCGACGTGGTCGGCGTCACGATGAAGCTGCACGAAGACGGCAAGGATATCCCCGACCGTCCCTGCTGTTCGCTTGACAGCACCAGCGACGCGCGACGCGTGTGCGAGAAGCTCGGCATTCCGCACTACGTGACCAACCTGGTGGATCGCTTCGGCCATGATGTGCTCGACGATTTCGTGCAGGAGTACGCACGCGGCCGCACCCCGATTCCCTGCGTGCGCTGCAACACGTTCACGAAGTTCCGCGACTTGCTGCACACGGCAGACGACATAGACGCGCCGTGGCTGGCCACCGGCCACTATGCGCGTATGGGCACCGTGCCGAGCGGCGGCGACGCACGGGTGATGTTGCGTGGCCTCGATCCGGCCAAGGATCAGAGCTATTTCCTGTGGGGCATTGAACGCCCCGTGCTGTCGCGGCTGGTGTTGCCGGTGGGGAACCAAACCAAGGCGGAGACGCGCGAGATCGCGCGTCGCTTCGCACTGCGCACGGCGGAGAAGCCGGAGAGTCAGGACATCTGCTTCGTGCCCGACGGTAATCATGTGCGCGTGCTCGAGGAGCAGCTTGGCGCTGACGCCCCTGCCCTGTCGGTTGGGCCGCTGCGCTTGGTGAGCGGCGAAGTGATCGGCGAACATCAGGGGTTTGCGCGCTACACCATTGGTCAGCGAAAGGGGCTGCCGGGTGGTTTTGCCGAGCCGATGTTCGTGGTGGAGATCGTGCCGGACGAACGCGCGGTGGTGATCGGTCCGCGCGAGGCGCTGCTGGGGCGCGGACTGGAAGCGCGTGAGCTGAACTGGCTGGTGGAGCCGCCGGTGGTTGGGGCGCAGGTGCAGGTGCAGGTGCGTAACCGCGCCGCGGCCGCGCCGGCCACCATCGTGCGGATATCGGGCGACGCCATCGAACTCGCGCTCGACGAACCGGTACAGGCGATCTCGCCGGGCCAGTCACTGGTGATGTACGACGGCGACATCGTGCTGGGCGGCGGCGTGATCGAGCGCGGCATGCGGACGGCACCGAGTCGACGGCTGCCTATCTTGGCGGCGTAGTACTTCTGCCAGGCGCTTGCTGAACTGATCACGCAGAGATGCAGAGCGCGCAGGGTTCCAGAGAAATGCAGTTTTGTTCTCTGCGACCTCTGCCCCTCTGCGTACTCTGCGTGAACTTTTCACCGGACGAACAGGCTCACTCCGCTCTCGCCGCAAGCTCCCCCGCCGGCACGGTCATCACGGCGACCAGCATGTCGGCGGTGGATCAACGACTCTGACCCCTTGATCACCGACGGCTGCCTATCTTGGCGGCATAGTACTTCTGCCAGGCGCTTGCTGAACTGATCACGCAGAGATGCAGAGCGCGCAGGGTTCGCAGAGAAATGCAATTTTGTTCTCTGCGACCTCTGCCCCTCTGCGTACTCTGCGTGAACTTTTCACCGGACGAACAGGCTCACTCCGCCCTTGCCACCAGCTCCCCCGCCGGCACCGTCATCACGGCCACCAACATGTCGGCGGTGGATCAACGACTCTGACCCCTTGATCCCTTGATCACCATGATCACTGGGCGGCGGCGTGATCGAGCGGGGCATGCGGACGGCACCGAGTCGACGGCTGCCTATCTTGGCGGCGTAGTACTTCTGCCAGGCGCTTGCTGAACTGATCACGCAGAGATGCAGCGCGCGCAGGGTTCGCAGAGAAATGCAGTTTTGTTCTCTGCAACCTCTGCCCCTCTGCGTACTCTGCGTGAACTTTTCACCGGACGAACAGGCTCACTCCGCTCTCGCCGCAAGCTCCCCCGCCGGCACGGTCATCACGGCGACCAACATGTCGGCGGTGACATTCAGTAACGTCTTGAACATGTCGGGGAGTGTGTCGAGCGCGATCATGATGCCGATGCCTTCCACCGGTAGGCCGATGCTGGTGTAAAGTGGCACCTGCAACAGCATGCCGCCGCTGGGGATGCCGGGGGTGCTGAAGTTGAGCACCACGCTGCTCGCGGCCACCAGCGCGATACTCGAGAAGGGCAGCTCGATGCCGTACAGCTTGGCCACGAACAACGCGCCCACCACCCAGTAGATCGCGCTCGTGAGCTTGAACACCGACGCGCACAGCGGCAGCACGAAGCCGGTGGCGGTGGCCGGTAAGTGCAGCACATCGGTGGCGCCTTTCACCATGGCCGGCAGCGAGGCCAGTGAACTGCGGGTGCCCATACCGACCACTTGCGACGGGATGAGCGCGCGCGCGAAGTCGCGCAGGGGCACGCGGCGCGTGACCCCCATGACGCCGTACAGCGCCGCGGTAGCCACGAGGTGGAGCACGATCAGGACCATGATGTAGAAGCCGATCGCGCTGAGCGCCGAGGTGCCGAGCTTTTGGCCGAGGACGGTGGCGAGCGCCAGAATACCGATCGGGGCGACGGCCAGCATCCAGCGGACCACGACCAGCATGGTGTCGGCCATCCCGCGGAAGAACGCCAGCTGAGCCGCGCGCGGGCCGGCAGCCACCTGCCCGAGGGCAAAGGCATACAGCAGCGTGAACAACACCACCGGCAGGAGGGTGCCGTCAGCGGCGGCCTTGATGGGATTGAGGGGAATCAGCCCGAGAATCCACGTGCGCAGCGACAGCGCATCGGCGGGCGGAATATCGATGGTGGCGGTGGCGCGCAGCCGCGCCGTGGCCTCGGGGTCGAGCACCAGCGTATCAAACCACGGTGGCGACACGACCGCCGAGAAGATGGCGCAGGCGATCGCCAGTCCCAGCATCCACGCGAATGCTTTGGCGCCCACGCGACCGGTCATGCTGGTATCACCGCCGCCCGCGACACCAACGATCAGGAGCGGCACGACCAACGGAATGACGGTCATGCGCACGGCGTTGATCCACGCGGTGCCGATGACGTCCAGGACGCCGATCAGTCCGGCCGTAAACGCGGAGGGCGCCGCGTCGTGCGAGAGCCACATACCCAGCGCGAGGCCAAGCAGGAGACCGAGCGTGACCTGAACGGCCTGCGATCGCAGCGGATTGCGGCGTGGCGTACTGGCTGAATCTGCAGCGATGGGCATGCGCGCGAACCTACTTCAGCGCGCACGACTCCGCGAGCGGGGCACGCTTAGAAGCCGAAGCCAGCCGACCAGGTGACCACCCTCTTGCCGTGGGACGAGGCACCGGCGGCGTCGCCGAGGCGCACGTAGTAGCCGATTTCGCCACCAAGCGCGAGCAACGGCCACAGATGCACGGCGCCTCCCACGTAGGTCCGACGCGCCGTGGCGTTCAGGGGATCACCGAAGGTGCGGATGATGCCACCGGTGATGGCGCTGCCGGTGCCCAATGATCCATAGGACTTGGCGAGTCCGACTGAGGCGCCGGCGCCACCGACACCGACCTTCGCGACGGCGAGCGCACAGAGATCGATCCGATCCCCTTCGTACACCATGCCCCCGCCGTACGAGAGGGCCCACTTGAGCGGCGCCCCGTAGGTGATGCCGCCCATGCACTGATCGAATCGCCATCGCATGTCCGGCGTGCTTGGCGTGGCTGGGGCCGTTGCGACGGCAGGCGTGGGCGTGACCTGCGCCTGCGTTACCCGCGCCGACGCGCTCATGCAAGCCGCGAGCGCCATCGCCGAAGCGACCCTGCGCGAGGGACGCATCAGAACTTCATCCCACCGGCTTCGGCGAATTCACGCATCGCTTTCTCCTGTGCTTCGGTCAGCGTTTCGGGAACGGTGATGGTGACCTCGACCAGCAGGTCCCCCTTTTTTCCGTCCTTCTCGATGCCCTGCCCCGTGATCTTGAAGCGCTTGCCCGCCGAGGTGCCGGCCGGGATGCGAATCGCGACCTTTTTGTCGTCGAGCGTCTTCACGCTGATGCGCGAGCCGAGCGTGGCCTGGGCGATATTGATCGGCACCGTGGCGACCACGTCGAGTCCTTCGCGTTTGTAGAAGCGATCCGGGGTCACGGTGAAGGTGATCATGAGATCGCCCGCCTGCCCGCCGGAAGCGCCTTTGCCGCCCTGCCCTTTCAGCCGCACTTTAGCGCCCGTTTCGGCACCGGAGGGCACGGCAATGAGCACCTTGCGCGACACGCGCGTATCGCCGGCACCACGACAGGTGGGACATCGTTCCGTGGGCACGCTGCCGCGACCGGCACACACCGGACACGGGCGATTCACCGCGAAGCTGCCCTGCCCGAACGATATGACACCGCGACCGCTGCATTCGCCGCACGGGCGCAACTGGGCGCCGGGCGCTGCCCCGTTGCCGTGGCACGTGGCGCACTCTTCGTTCGCCTCGATGTTGACGGGCACCTTGCCGCCGACCGCCGCCACGCGAAACGGCACTTCCACCGATTGCTCGATCGACTGACCGCGTTCGGGGCCGCGCGCGCGCTGACGACCGGCACCGGCGGCACCGCCGAACATCGACGAGAACAGATCGCCGAGTCCCCCGATGCCACCGACGTCGAAATCGTTGAACGTGCCGGGGCCCGGCTGTCCCGGGCGCGCGGTGCCGGACGCACCGGGACGCGACGACGGTCGTGCCCCACCGAAGCCACTCATCCCGCCGAAGGCCCCCAGCCGACGCATGTCGTCGTATTCCTTCCGCTTGTCCGGATCGCCGAGGACGTTGTGCGCCTCGGAGATTTCCTTGAAGCGTTCGGCCGCCTTGGGATCGTTCTGATTCGCGTCGGGATGATGCTGCTTCGCCAGTCGCCGGTACTGCTTCTTGATCTCGTCGGCGGTGGCCGTGGACGAGACCCCGAGCACTTGGTAGAAGTCCTTCGCGTTAGCCATGCTCAGCGCGCCCTCAGGCGCCGTTCCACTGCTTTACCACCACGCGCGCCGGACGGAGCACGTGGCCATTGATGACGTAGCCGACCTGAAAGCAGACCGCGACGACACCATCTTCGTCAGACTGCAGCGCCGGCGCGGTGCTGACCGCCTCGTGCTGAGCGGGATCGAAGGGATGGCCGGTCGGGTCGATGACTTCGAAGCCGTGTCCGGCGAGCGACTTGAAGAGTTTCTTCTCCACGAGCTGCATGCCGTCGATGACAGACTTGGCGTCGACCGTGATGGGATCGACGGCGGCAAAGCGCGTGATGTCGTCGAGGCCATCGAGCAGACCGCGCACGAGTTCGCCCTGCGCACGCCAGCCAGCCTCCTGCCGCTCCTTCACGGCACGACGGCGGAAGTTGTCGTACTCAGCGGCGAGTCGCAGATACTTGTCCTTCTGCGATTCGAGCTCGCGCTGCGCCTGCTGCAGCTCGTCACCGTCTTCGATCGGCGGCTGCACCGTTGCGGTTTCCTGCGTTTCCATTGGATCCATGTTGTCCACCGGAGCGTCAGACATCGGGTCGGTCATGCTGTGTGTACGAGAGTCGGTTGCGTAAAGTTTGCCGGCATTGCGTCACCTGCGTGCTTCAAAGAAAAGGACAGACGGTCGCGGGCGTCAGCCCCGAGCGGTCCATCCGACGGTATCCTGGTCGCGTTCAAACACGCGACGCAGACGATCGAGCGCCAACTGGGCCGCACGATACCGGATTTCCGAGCGGTCACCCGGCAGGATGGCCCGCACGGCGTGCACCGCACCATCGAGATCGACGGCCACCCACACGGTACCCACCGGCTTCTCGGGAGTGCCACCGTCGGGGCCGGCGACGCCGGTAATGCCGATGCCGATGTTCGTGCCAAACCGCAGCCGCACGCCGGTGGCCATGGCGCGCGCCACCGGTTCGCTCACGGCGCCGTGCGCGTCCAGGTCGCCGTGCGAGACCCCGAGCTCGCGCACCTTGACCTCATTTGCGTAAGCGATCGTTCCGCCCTGTACGACCCGGCTGGAGCCCGGCACGGCAGTGAGGCGCATGCCGAGCATGCCACCGGTGCAGCTTTCCGCCACCGCCAGCGTGGCGCCGCGGACGGCGCATTCGGCGAGCATGAGCGCGGCGAGATCGTCGTCGCCTTCGCCGTAGATGAATCGCCCCACTTTTTCGCGCACCAGCAACGCGGCCTCGGTGAGTGCGGCTTCGGTTTCGCGGGCCGGCAGGGTATACGACGTGAGCCGCAAGTCGACGCCGTCATTGCCGGGGAGGTAAGCCAACGAGAGCCCATTCACACC
>CAIUOO010000156.1 GCA_903900795.1 uncultured Gemmatimonadota bacterium
ACCGCCCAATCATACCAGACGTCACGGCTGTTGCTGATCCCGTGCATCAGCAACACCGGGGGCAACTCCGGGCGGCCGTACACGGACGCGGCGAGCGCCACACCGGCATTGTCGATCGTGATGTCGTTCATGGGCGTCCGTCGGCAAAGGGAGAGAGGATGCAAACTACGCGCGCCACCTCCGCATTCCCAGCGGACGCCTTGCGGAGCATCTTTCCGGACATGACGTCACGACCTCCACTTCGGGTGTTCATGCTCGGCGCCACCGGCACCATCGGTCGTGCCACCGTGCGGGCGCTCGTGCGCCACGGACACGAGGTCGTCTGCTTCGGCCGTCCTCGCCGCGACGCGAGCAACGCCCGCGCCACCGCAGAACGCGGCGTGTCCGTACGGGTGGGTGACATCAGCGACCCCGCGTCTATCGCCCGCGATGGCTTCAAGGGCGAGCACTTCGATGCCGTCGTCTCCTGCATGGCGTCGCGCACCGGCACCCCGCGCGATGCGTGGGCCGTCGACCATCGCGCGCACATGCATGTGCTCGAGGCCGCGAAGGCCGCTGGCGTGCCGCACATGGTACTGCTGTCGGCCATCTGCGTGCAGAAGCCGCTGCTGGCGTTCCAGGAGGCCAAGCTGGCCTTCGAGCGGGCCCTCATGGACTCCGGACTGACCTGGTCCATCGTGCGCCCGACGGCATTTTTCAAATCGCTGTCAGGGCAGGTCGAGCGCGTGAAGCGAGGGAAGCCGTTCTTGATCTTCGGTGACGGCACGCTCACCGCCTGCAAGCCGATCAGCGACGACGACCTCGCGGAGTTCATCGCGTCCTGTCTCGAAGACCCGGCGCGGCAGAACCGCGTGCTCCCCATCGGCGGTCCGGGCGAGGCACAAACACCGCGGCAGCAGGGCGAGCAGCTCTTCGCCCTGCTCGGACGCGAGCCGCGCTTCAAGCAGGTGCCGGTGGCGCTGCTCGACACGATCATCAGTGTACTCACCCTTCTTGGCCGCGTGATTCCGCCGCTGGCCGACAAGGCGCAGCTCGCGCGCATCGGGCGCTACTACGCCACCGAATCAATGCTCGTGTGGGACGCGGAGCACGCGCGCTACGATGCCGACGCCACGCCATCGACCGGACACGACACGCTCGCGGACTTCTTCGCCAAGCGTCTGCGCGGCGAGGCGAACGACGATCGCGGCGAGCACGCGGTGTTCTCGTGACGCGACGCCCCGCCTAGCTAGCGCAGTCCGCGCACGAACTGCAAATACACGGCGAGCTGCGCGTCCCGCGCGGCGTCTCCGCCACGACGGCAATCAGCTTGTGCCCCGGGCGTGCCGCATCGGGCGCCGATCCCGCCCCCGTGCCGCGCGCACAGGTGCCGCCCATGCGGCCTTCTCCATCCGAGCCATTCCGTGACCCTGCTGCTCAATATCCTGTGGTTCATCTTCGGCGGCGGTCTCGTTGCCGGCGTCGCCTGGCTGCTTCTCGGCCTGCTGCTGGCGATCACCGTGGTCGGCATTCCCTTCGCAATCGCGGCGTTCCGCATCGCCGGCTTTGCCGCCTGGCCCTTCGGCCGCACGCTGGTCGACGCGCGGACCGTGGGTGACGAGCAGATCATCGGCA
>CAIUOO010000157.1 GCA_903900795.1 uncultured Gemmatimonadota bacterium
CGCGGCCGAGAAGCTCCCCGACTATTACCCGCCCATCAAGGCGGGGACGACGCTGGCGGACTTCGACGGCAACTTGTGGGTACTGCCGGCCACGTCCAACCTCTCGGCGCAGCTCGCCGCGCAGTTCATGGGCGGTATGGGTGGTCGTGGTGGCCCCCCGGCCGCCGGGGCCCCGGCCGGTGCCGCGGGTGCCCGTGGCGCTGGCCGTGCCGCCGGAGATACCACCCGTGGCGCCTTCCCTGCCGCCGCGATGGGCATGATGGCAGCCATGATGAACCAGCCGCCGCTCGTGTACGACATCATCAGCCCCGCCGGCACGATGATCGAGCGTGTGAAGCTGCCCGCCGGTCGTCAGCTGCTTGGCTTCGGCCCCAACGGTGCGATCTTCCTCGGTGCGCGCGACGGTCGTCAGATCCTCGTGGAAAAGGTGATGCGGAAGGAGTGAGGTCGCTGTGGATGCAAAAACGAACCGCCCCGGAGCCAAGTGCTCCGGGGCGGTTCGTTTGTCAGCGGTGTTCGGCGAGTAACCCGCAGCGCCTCAGCCCTTCGGGCCTGCGCCCAGAATCGCCGGTGACACCGCGGCGCCGAACTTCGTGATGTTGTCGCGGAACATGGCGGCCAACTTGCCGGCCTGCGTGTCGTACGCGGCGCCGTCGGCCCACGTACGGCGCGGGTCGAGCACGTCGCTCGGCACCCCGTCCACGGCATTCGGTAAGTGCAGCCCAAAGATCGGATCGGCGGCAAAGCTTGCGTTGGCCAATGAACCGTCGAGAGCCGCGCGCACCATGGTGCGTGTGTAGCTCAGCTTCATGCGCTGACCCACGCCGTACGCCCCGCCGCTCCAGCCCGTGTTGACCAGCCACACCTGTGAGCCGTGCGTGCGCAGCAGTTCGCCCAGCATTTCGGCGTACTTCGTGGGATGCCACACGAGGAACACCGCGCCGAAGCAGGCTGAGAACGTGGCCTGCGGTTCGGTGACGCCGCGCTCGGTGCCGGCCACCTTGGCCGTGTAGCCCGACAGGAAATAGAACATCGCCTGTTCCGGCGTGAGCTTGGCGATCGGCGGCAGCACGCCGAAGGCGTCGGCGGTGAGGAAGACGACGTTCTTGGGGTGACCGCCACGGCCGCTTGGCACGTGGTTCTTGATGTAGTGCAGCGGATACGATGCGCGCGTGTTTTCGGTGATCGACTGGTTGGCGAAGTCCACCGAACGCGACGGCTCGTTGAGCACGACATTCTCCAGCACCGTGCCGAACATCTGCGTGGTCTGATAGATGTCGGGTTCGTTCTCGGGCGACAGGTTGATCACCTTCGCATAGCAGCCACCTTCGAAGTTGAACGTGCCTTCGGGAGACCAGCCATGCTCGTCGTCACCAATGAGCCCGCGCGTAGGGTCGGCCGAGAGCGTGGTCTTGCCGGTGCCCGACAGACCGAAGAACAACGCGGTGTCGCCGGCGGGGCCGATGTTGGCGGAGCAGTGCATCGAAAGCACACCCTGCTTCGGCAGCAGGTAGTTCATGACGGTGAACATCGCCTTCTTGAGCTCACCGGCGTAGCGCGTCCCACCGATCAGGATCGTGCGCTCGGCGATGTTCAGCACGATGAACGTGCCGGTGCGCGTGCCGTGCTTCGCCGGGTCGGCCTGATACTCGGGCGCGTGGTACACCGTGAAGTTCGGCGCGAACCTGGCCAGGTCTTCGACGGCCGGGCGGATGAACATGTTGCGCACAAACGACGCATGCCATGCATTCGGCATCACGTAGCGCACACTCAGGCGCGTAGACGGGTCGGCGCCGCAATAGAGGTCCTGCACGAACAGCTCGGAGAGCGTGTTCAAATAGTTCTTGACGTCTTCCTTGAGCGCGACATAGTGCGCTTGCGCCATCGGCTGATTGACCTTGCCCCAGTCCACATCGGCTTCGCTCGACGGCTCCTGCACCACGAACTTGTCGTTCGGTGAACGGCCCGTGTGCGGCGACGTGACCGCGACGAACGGCCCCATTTCGGCCATCCGACCTTCGCCGCGGCGAATGGCCGCTTCGACGAGTTCGGGCGCGACGAGGTTCCAGTGAACCTC
>CAIUOO010000158.1 GCA_903900795.1 uncultured Gemmatimonadota bacterium
CGAGTGGTGGCACTCATGGACTTATCCGTATTTTTGTGTGCGAGGCGTGGACTAGCGTTGGGGATGGGTGAAGCGCTCGCCGAAGAAGATCGCAAACTGGTTCATGGCCTCGTGCCACGCATGCGCGGAGCGCACGGTGGTCTTGGTCGCGTTGCGGATGGCGAGCCACAGGAGTTTGGATGCTGCCTCATCGGTCGGGAAGTGTCCACGCGTTTTGATGATCTTCCGGAGCCGCATGTGCAGGCTTTCGATCGCGTTCGTGGTGTAGATCAGTTTGCGGACCGCGGGCGGAAAGACGAAGAAGGGCGTCACGTACGGCCACGCGCGCTCCCAGCTGGCCACGATGGTGGGGTACTGCTGGCCCCACGGACTCGCGGCGAAGGCGCGGAGCGCCTCAGCGGCGGCGTCGGCCGAGGGGGCGGTGTAGACCGGCCGGAGCGCCGCCGCCAGCGGCTTCCGCTGCTTCCAGCTTACGTAGTCGAGGCTATTCCGAATCAGGTGCACGATGCACGTCTGGACCGTCGTGCGCGGATACGCGGTCTCGATGGCGTCGGGCAGGCCCGTCAAGCCATCGACGACCGCGATCAGGATATCGTGCACGCCGCGCGTTTTGAGCTCATTAAACACCTTGAGCCAGAATTTCGCGCCCTCGGTCTGCTCGATCCACAGGCCCAGCACGTCGCGCGTGCCATCCGCCAGCACGCCCAGCGCGACATACACCGCCTTGTTCTGCACGACGCCGTCGTCGCGAATCTTGACGCGCAAGGCATCGAAGAAGATGACGGGATACATCGACTCGAGCGGGCGCTGCTGCCACGCGGCCACTTCCGCCAGCACTTCGTCCGTTACGCTGCTGATGAAGTCGGGCGAGACGGTCGTGCCGTACTGCTCCGCCAGAAAGCCTTGGATCTCGCGCACCGTCATGCCCCGTGCGTACATCGCGATGATCTTGTCGTCGAAGCCCGTGAAGCGGCGCGCGTGCTTCGGGATCAGGATCGGCTCGAAGTCGCCGTCGCGATCGCGCGGCACCGCAATCCGGACCGGGCCGTCGTCGGTGAGCACCGTCTTGCCCGTATGCCCATTCCGGTGATTAGCCTGCCCCTCAGGCCGCGGCTCCCCGTCGCGGTAGCCCAGGTGATGGCTCAACTCGGCCCCCATCGCCCGCTCGATCAGGGCCTTCTTGAACGCCATGGAGGCCGCCTGCACCTCGGCGGCCGTCATAGGCCCTTTCACCAACTCATCTAACAACGCGGCGGGAATGGTGATCGCCGCGACGGCCGGATCGACACCGGCTGACTTCGCTTTGCGTGACATATCGACTCCTCAGAGGTGTCATGATATGCCTCGCACACAAAATTTCTGATAGGTCCGCAAGACCGTCACGTTTCGCGAGAAGGCTGAGATCGTTGCTGCGCGTACGGCGGATCGGTGAACTCTTGAACGAAACGGCTCTGCCGCGGATCGACGCGAATATCCGCTGATCGTTCGGCATACCGCGACTACTCGTCGTA
>CAIUOO010000159.1 GCA_903900795.1 uncultured Gemmatimonadota bacterium
ATCGAGTCGCGACCCATGCGTGACCTCGCCTGGACACCGGAGGGCGCATCGATCACGATCGTCGGGCAATCCGCGCCACTGCAAACGTGGCCGCAGAACCTGAACATGATCGCGATCAACTCCGTCTCCACCGCCCCCGAGGGCGTAACGGCTCCAGTGATCGACGTCGGTGCCGGCGCCGAGGCCGACTTCGCGGCGGTTGACGTGAAGGGCAGGATCGTACTGGCCGAAGGCAATGCCCGATCGATTTTCGTACGCGCCATGCAGAAGGGGGCCGCCGGCGTGCTCGCGGCGCAGAAGCTCCCCGAGTACAACCAACAGTCCAAGAACGTCACGTCGATTCAGTTCACCGGCATCGCCCGTGACGCGCTCACCCCTGGCTGGTTGCTGTTCGTGTCGCGCGCCTCGCGCGATGCGCTCAAGTCGGCGCTCGCGCGTGGTGCCGTGAGCGTGCACGTCACGGTGCGTACGATGTTCGAGACGCGTCCCGAGCGCACGTTGGTGGCCGAGATCCGCGGCGTATCGAAGCCCACCGAGCGTTTCGTGTATTCCGCCCACGTGCAGGAACCCGGTGCCAACGACAACGCCAGCGGCGTCGGTACGCTGGCCGAGATGGCGCGGGTGGCGGCGCAGATGGTGAAGGCCGGCACCGCGAACCCACAGCGCACGGTCACCTTCCTCTGGGGCGACGAGATCCGTTCCACCGATCGCTACCTCAAGGAAGACAGCACGCGTCGCACGGGTGTGAAGTGGGGCATGTCACTCGACATGGTCGGTGAGAACACCGCAAAAACCGGCGGCACGTTCCTGATCGAAAAAATGCCCGATCCGAGCGCGGTCTGGGTACGCGGTGAAGACAAGCACAGTGAGTGGGGCGGACGCCCACTGGCCGAGAAGGACATTCGTCCGCATTGGTTCAACGACTTCGTGCGGCAGCGGTGTCTCGATCGCGCCGGGCAAACCGGCTGGGTAGTGAAGGCCAACCCGTTCGAAGGCGGCAGCGATCACACGCCGTTCCTGAACGCGCAGATCCCCGCGGTGCTGCTCTGGCACTTCACCGACCAGCACTACCACACCGACCTCGATCGCATCGACATGGTCAGCGCCGCGTCACTTGGTAACGTGGGCGCGTGCGCGTTGACGACCGGCTTGTTGCTCGCCGACGGCTCGCGCCCCGTCGTGTTGGCGGCACTGGAAGAACTCACGCGCGCCGCCGAGAAAGAGCTCGCGACTCAGAAGGCACTCGGTCGCGATACGCTGTCGCGCGGTGGCAACGCGGACACAGAACGTCACATCATCGACGTGTGGCGCGACTTCTACCTCGGCGCGATCGATCGGATCCCGGATATCGCGGTGGGGCCGATCGACCTTGGTGTGGCTCTGAGCGCCGCGAAAGAACGGGTAAGTAAGGCGGCTCTCTACGGGTTCTGAGTGCGGGCGGCGAAACCGTAGGTTCACGCGAAGGGCGCGAAGAGCCGCGAAGAACAGCATTCAATGCTTGTCTGTTGCTGTTCTTCGCGTGCCTTCGCGATCTTCGTGCCCTTCGCGTGAACCACTGGGCCACCAACCGACCCAGGCCCATCCGTCAGCACACCACCCCACAGCGTATCAGCGCAACACCGGCATCGTAAACGACGCCGCGTCCGCGCCCGTGGGCCAGCGTGTCGTCACCGTCTTCACGCGCGTGTAGAAACGCACGCCGTCCATGCCGTGCTGATTGTGATCGCCGAA
>CAIUOO010000160.1 GCA_903900795.1 uncultured Gemmatimonadota bacterium
CTGCGCGAAGGGCAGGAAATCCCGATCGGTGAGCGAGCCCTGCATGCGGAAGCAATCGAGCGTGGCCCACCCCAGCCCACCACGCGCCGCCCAGCGATCGCCTTCCAGCAGGCGCACCACGAGGTTGACGATGGAATCGCCGGCCGGCTGGATACTGTCGGGCTGCAAGTCGACCCGCTGAAAGGCATCGGTCTGATACAGGTTCCGCTGCGCATCGATGATCGCGCGGGCCGAATACCAGTCACCGGTCTTGAGCGCCATCGCCCGGCGCACGGTGGCGTCGGAGACGCGCCGGTTGTCCGCACCGGCGTCGACTTCGAGCGCGATGCGCCCCAGCTTGGCCCGCACACCGGGCACCACCGACACTTCAACATCGGCCGTGCGCAAGGCGGTGTTCGTGGTGTAGGCCACCAGTGCTTCGGCCTGCGGCCACCCCGTGTTGCGCAGCCGACGCACGAGGGTGTCGCGGCCAGCGTCCAGGGCGCCGCGATCGAACACCCCACCAACGGTCAGCGGAAAATCACGGGCCGCGTCGCGCACCTCCGCGTGGAGGTCGAGCCCGCGCAGGGCGAGCGCGGTGATCCGCATCGGCTCGCCTTCGCGAATCGTGAACGTGATCTCGATCACCCCCGGCTTCACGGTGGTCACGATCGTGTCCACCCGCACGTCGAGAAAGCCGCGCCGACGGTAGAGCGTCTCAAGCCGTTGGACGTCGCGCGTAAACTCCACCGGGTCGAGGCACCGCCGCTCGCCCACGAGGGGCAATCCGGCAAACGCCGACGGCGTCGTGGCCACTGCCGCCGCAAGCGCAACCGCGGCATATTCGCGATTTCCGGCGAATCTGAGCGCACGAACCTCACGGTCGCCCCGATCACAGGACAAATCCTGGGCGGCGGCCGGACGCGCGGCCGAGAGTGCTGCGAGCGCGAAGAGGAGATGGACGGGAGGTCGCACGTTCTATAGCGTTGAAGCTCACGCGAGATCGCCCCTCAGTCAACCGCACATGCCATCGATTCGCCCGTCACGTTCGTTCTGCTCGCTGCTCTCGCTGGGCATCACCATGCTGACCGGCTGCCGCAGCGGCGAGGCGACCCCCGACCGTCACGCGCTCATCGACTCGCGCGATTGGTACGATCCGCGCTCCCTCGACCCGGCCAAGGCCACCGACGTGCCCAGCGGACGGGCCGTCGCCTATCTGTTCGACGGGCTCACCAAATTCACCCCCGCCGGCCAGGTGCAGCCGTCGATCGCCCGCTCGTGGGACGTCTCCCCCGACGGGCTGCGCTACACCTTCCACCTGCGCACGGACGTCCGCTTCCACGATGGCACACCGCTACTCGCCCGACACGTGGCGCAGTCGTTCCGACGCGTGCTCGACCCGGCCACGCAGGCCGGGACGGTATGGCCGCTGTATCCCATCAGCGGCGCCCGCGCCTTCGCCGATGGCAAAACCGACGGCACCGGCACCGCGTTGGGCATCGCAACGCCCAACGACACCACGGTCGTGATCACGCTCGACGAGCCGTTCGCCATTTTCCCGAAGCTGCTCGCGATGCCCGTGGCGTCGATTCTCCCCGACTCAGTTGGCGCGGACTTCAGCGAACACCCCATCGGCACCGGCCCGTGGAAGCTCGTGGAGTGGAAGCATGACGATTATCTCAAGTTTGCCCGCAACGCCACGTACTTCGGCGGTGCGCCCTCCATCGACACGTTGATCGCCCGTATCATCCCCGAGCCCTCCACCGCCGTCGCGGAATTCGAGGCGGGCACGGTCGACATTCTCTACGTGCCCGAAGACCAGACGCGCGACTGGGAAGCGACCGATCCCGAGAAGGCCACGCTCGTCAGCGCGCCCGCGCTGCGCCTTTGGTACATGGGCGTGAACGTCACGCGCGGGCCACTGAAAGACGTGCGAGTGCGACGCGCGATCGCCCACGCGATCGACGTGCCCACCCTGCTGTCGCAGCTCCTCGCCGGCCGCGGCACCCTCGCCGCCGGCGTGATCCCGCCCACGCTCGAAGGCTTCGACACAGCGCGCCAGCCGTACGCCTACGACACCCTCGCCGCGCGCACCCTCCTCGCCGACGCGGGCTACGCCAAGGGCATCGACCTCGAACTCTGGAGTTCGCAGACAGCCCCGATGCCACGCCTCGCGCAAGCGATTCAGGCCTACCTCGCCACCGTCGGCATCCGCGTCAAGCTCGTGCAACGCGACGCCAGCTCCATGCGCGCCGCCGCCCGCGCGGGTCAGACCGATCTGGTCGTGAAGGACTGGTACGCCGATTACCCCGACGCCGAGAACTTCCTGTATCCGCTGCTGCACACCGCGAATCGCGGCGCGGGCGGCAATGTGAGTTTCTTCAGCGATACGACGTTCGATCGGTTGGTCGATGCGTCTCGACGCGAGAGCGACGCGGCGAAGCGCGCGGTGCTGTACGCCGCCGCGGACTCGGTGGGGTATGCGCACGTCGGGATGGTCCCGCTGTTTTTTTACAACGAGGTGTACGCGGTACAGCCTTGGGTCAAGGGATTTGAAGTGCCGGTGATTTTCAATGGGCAGCGATGGGAGGGGGTGAAGATGGGTACGGAGAAGGGGCGTAAAGAATGAACGGCGCGAAGAGTCAACGGCGCGAAGAGTGAGGGGCGCTAAGAATCAATGGCGCTAAGAATCAACGGCGCGAAGAATCAACGGCGCTAAGAATCAACGGCGCTAAGAGTCAGGGGCGACACGGTGACGGGCGTTCAGAGGTGCTTGGGGGCGTTCGTTTGGTGACATTGGCTCGGCGTGGTCGCGATATCATGGGCCATGCCGAATCATTTCAATCTCCGCGTCTACGGCGCGGCCTGTGAGCTCAGCTGGGTCGTGCAGCAGTGCCTCGATGCGTTCGACGTGACCCGTGTGCCGGGGCTTCGGGGCCAGCTGCTCAGCGCGGTCGGCTCGATCGCCGCGAATACCTCCGAGGGCGCGGGTCGAGGCTCGCCCGCGCAGTTTCTCAAGCACTTGCGCATCGCCCTTGGCTACGCGAACGAAACCCGCACGCATCTCAAGCGCGCGTGGAGCGAAGCAAGGCTGCCGACCAAGGAATACTTCTCGTGCGACGCGAAGGCGCTCGTCACCGCCAGGATGCTGGCCGCCCTGATCCGTCGCATCGAGACGGACGAGGCCCACCGTCAGAATGAACGGAGCGCGGCGCGTACGCCACCGCTCTAACGTCCCCGCGTCTCCCTCTCAGCGCCCCTAATTCTCAGCGCCCCATAGTTTCAGCGCCCCTAATTCTCAGCGCCCCTGATTTTTAGCGCCCCCAATTTTTAGCGCCCCTGATTCTCAGCGCCCCTCATTCTTCGCGCTCCCAGTTCTTCCCGCCCCTTTTCATCAGCGCCCCAAGCGGTCCCCCGTCGCTATTCTTGCTCTCATGCTCTCTCTGCTCGCCCGCCGCCTCCTGCTCTCCCTGCCCACGCTGGCGGGGGTGCTGGTCGTCGTGTTCCTCCTGCTCTACGTGGCGCCCGGGGATCCCGTACAAGCCATGGTGGGCGAACGCGCCGACCCGGCCACGATTGCGCGGCTCCGCGCCGAGCTCCGGCTCGACGACCCGCTCCCCGCGCAGTTTCTTCACTACGCCAGCGGCGTACTGCAGGGCGATCTGGGCCGCTCGTACGTGACCAATCGACCGATCATCCTCGACATCGCCGAACGGTTTCCGCGCACGGTACTGCTGGCCACCGCCGCCATGCTGCTGGCAACGATCAGCGGCATCACCATCGGCGTGCTCGCGGCCGTGCGCCCGAACGGCTGGTTCGATCGACTCGCGTTGGCCTCGACCTATCTCGGGATCTCGTTCCCCGTATACTGGATCGGCCTGCTGTTGATCGTGCTCTTCGCCGTCACCCTGCGCTGGCTACCCGCCTCCGGGTACGGGAGCATCGAATTTCTGATCCTGCCGGCGCTGGCACTCGGCTCGCGCTCCATTGCCTACCTCGCCCGCGTCACGCGCTCGTCGATGCTGGAGGTGATGGGCGCCGACTTCGTACGCACCGCGCGCGCCAAAGGACTGACGGAGTCGGGCGTGATCCTGCGCCACGCCCTGCGCAACGCGCTGATTCCTGTGATCACCGTGATCGGCCTCGACTTCGGTGCGTACCTTACCGGCAGTATTCTCACCGAAACGATCTTCAGCTGGCCCGGCATCGGCCGCTACGTCGTCATGGCGATCTCACGACGCGACCTCCCCGCCGTGCAGGGGGCCGTGCTCTTCCTGTCGGTCGTGTTCGTGCTGGTGAATCTGGTCACGGATCTGGCGTACCAGAAAGCAGATCCACGGGTGCGGGCGTGAGGGTGGTGCTGGTGCTCCGCCGCGGATGCCGTGGGGGGGATAGCCCGAGGTTCGCGCGAATCTCGCGAAGGGCCGCGAAGGTTCACGAAGAACAGCAAAAGCGAAAACGAATTTTGAACAGCGGCAACACCGGGGGGCCCGTGAAATCTCACGAGCCCCTTTGCAGTTCTTCGCGTGCCTTCGCGGCCCTTCGCACCCTTCGCGTGAACCGCAGATCCGTCAACCAACCAGCGAACTCCCCGCACGCACCCGAACAAGCACTCAGTCGTCCTTCTGCCCGAACACCGCCAGATTCGACGAGTGGCCCGGCGCGACTTTCTTGTCGGGATAAATCCAGTGCACCGCCTGGTTCACCGCGATCGCGGCTTCCGAGAAGCCGGCCGCGATCAGCTTGAGCTTGCCCGGGTACGTGGTGATGTCGCCCGCGGCGTACACACCGGCGCGCCCCGTTTCCATGGTCGTGGAGACCTTGATCTCGTCCTTCTCGATGTCGAGGCCCCACTCCAGCAGGGTGCCGAGGTCGGACACGTAGCCAAGCATCGGCAGGATCGCGTCGCACGCCATCTCGCGCGTTTCCTTGGTCTTCACGTCCTTGAGACGCACGCCGGTGATACGATCCTCACCCACGATCGCGTCGATCTCATGGAACGTGTGCACCGCCACGTTGCCCGTGTCGGCGGCCGCGGCCGCCTGCACTTCCGACACCGTCGCGGCATGGGCACGGAACCGGTCGCTGCGGTGCACCAGCGTGACCGACTTGGCCTTATCGCGCAGTTGCGCGCACCAATCAAACGCCGAATCGCCGCCGCCGATGATGAGGACGTCGCGGTCGCGATACGCTTCCGGGGTGGAGACCAGGGCATCGACGCCGCGGCCGTACCATTCCGCCGCGAACGCCTGCGGCAGCTTGCGCGGGCTGAAGGCGCCGATGCCGGCAGCGATCACCACGGCGCGCGTCGGGAATCGGTCCGTCTCCGTGACCAGGACGAAGTGCCCGTCCGCTTCCTCGAGCCCGACCAC
>CAIUOO010000161.1 GCA_903900795.1 uncultured Gemmatimonadota bacterium
ACCCCGCCACGTGGAAAGCCGTGGAGCGCTGGACCGCCCAATTTTCTGCCGCCGCCGAGCTTCCTCCGCCGATCTCCCCGACGATCCCGCTGCCGGTCCGCGACACGATGCGTGGCGCGGTGCGCGGTGCGGTGCGCGGTGCGGTGCGCGGTGGCACGCGCCGCTAGCGTGACGACGGAAACGGGCGTGGAGCGGGCAGATCATCGGCGAAGCGCCACCGCGCCGCCCCGTCACGGGTGAGCTTCACATTGGCCATCCGCGCGCGCACCATCGCGATCGGCATCGGGCCGCCCTGCAGCACGGCGTCGTGGAACTCGCGGTCGGTCATCTTCTTCGACATGACCAGCTCCTTGTACAGCGCGCGCAGCTGCAGTCCGCCCAGCATGTACGCCGCCTGATAGATCGGCGAGTACGACCCGTTAAAGGACCGCCGCACTTCACCCTCGGCGTTGGCCCGCTCGAACGGGACCTTGTCCACCACGTACTCGATGGCCTGCTCCGGCGTCATCTTGCCAAGGTGGAAGCTGAGCGAGAAAACGATGCGCGCACTGCGATGCATGCGCCACGCGAGCGCACCAAGACGATCTTCCGGCGTGATGTGGAAGTCACGATCCCACAGGAACATCTCCCAGTACAACGACTGCCCTTCGTTCCAGAAGGGCGTGGAGAACACGCGACGATGCGCGTTGTAACGCGCCGACATGAACCCCTGGAGGTGGTGACCGGGATTGAGCTCGTGAAAGACCACCGCGCGCGAGAAGAACGGATTGTTGCCGCGCAGGCTCATCAGCTTCTCTTCGTCGGTCATATCCGCGGTGGGATACGACACGAGAATGAGATCGCCGCCAAGGAAGAACGGCGACACGCGCTGCCGCTCGGGGGCCATCATCTCCATGCGCCAGTCTTCCCGCGCCAGCGCCGGGATGGTGACCCAATCGTGCTTGGCGAAGAACGCGTCGGCTTCGTTCGCGAGATCACGAATGAGATCGGGCTGTTTACCGGGCTCGACGTACATGTTCTTCACCTTCTCCATCGCCGCTTTCCAATCGTCACCCAGTCCCATCTCGCGTGACGCCTTCTTTGCTTCGGACAGGCTGAACGCGTACTCCTTCTCGGCGATCGCAATCAATTCATCGGCGGTATACGGGATCATGGCGTGGCGGAGATCGGCGGCGAGCCCTTCGGCACCAATGGGATCACCGATAATCGGCTCGTTGGCGGCCGCCGCGTTACGCGGAGCTTGGACCGCGCCGCCCTGACCGCCACCCCCGGCCGCGACGACCGGCGCCGGCTGAATGCCGACCACGCGCGTGCGAATGGTGGTCGCGTAGCGCCGCATCGCGTCGTCGAGCTTCTGATACGGGTTGGTGGCCCACCACGAAAAGAGCGGATCGTAGCCGTTGTAATAGCGATACCAGACGCCGACCGTGTTGCGGATCTGATCGAGCTGATCGGCAGCGCGATTGCCCACGGTGCGCGACACCTTGGGAGCGGGCACGCGCGCGGCGCGCGGCGTACCGTTGGCGCTGTCGCCGGCCGGGCGCGCTGGCGCCGGCTCCAGCAGGGCGCGCAGACTGTCCACCATCTTGGTGACATCGGCCAGCGTGCGGGCCGACGCCTGCGCGTCGATCGTTTTGAGGTCGCGGCGGGCATCCTGCAGCGCGAGCACGCGATCGGCGAAGGGCAGCAGCGGCAGCATTTCCTTGCGCTGCAGTTCCTCGCGATCCATCAGCTCGAGCTGATAGCGCAGATGATTCTCGAGCAGCGCGTAGTCGGCCTTCCCTTCCTGCGACAGCTTGTCGAACGCGAGCTCGCCAAGCCGAGTGCGCCACGTGGTGTAGAACGCGCGGGTGCGCGAACGCTGCGCCGGCGAATCGGGGGCATCGTACCGTCGCTGCAGCACCTGCTGATCGGAGGCGAATCGCGCAATGACATCAACCATCTCGCTGGTGCGGGCCGACACCAGTGCACTCAAGGCGGGCACACTGGCGGTGGGATCGGCCGGGAAGTTCTGACGGATGGTGGGCTTAACCCCGCCCGGCTGGGCCGACAGCACGAGCGGAATCGCTAACGAAGACGCAGCGGCCAACACGGTTCGCGACAAACGAATCACAACGGACTCCTGCGGGTCGGGGAGACGTTCGCCGTAGTTCGGCGCAACGCGAACAGTTGGACTTCGGGGACGCCTTCATCCTCGTCGACGGCGCGGCCCGGCACATAGTCGAGCCCAATCTCATACACGTCCAGCGCTGCCGGTAGCACCACCTCGGCAACGGTGCGACCATCGGCTCCCACGACGCTGTCAACTCGAGTACCGCGAGCCAGTTCAGCCCGAGACGTGGGAAGGAGAACATCGCGGAATGTTCCGGCCGCGTCGCACCGTTGGCAAGCACGGACGCAGCGAGTGGCCTCGTCGCCCGGCGACGTTTCCACACGACACCTGCTCGCGTTCCCTTCGCAGTGCCGTACATTCTCCCCATCGTGCGCCGGTGCCGCTGCCGACCACCGTTCCGCCCTCCCTCTGCCGCCCGCCATGCTTCGCCGCACGTTCCTGCAGGCCGCCAGCGCGCCCCTCGGGCTCGCCGCCATCCATCGCC
>CAIUOO010000162.1 GCA_903900795.1 uncultured Gemmatimonadota bacterium
ACGCCGCGTGGTCACACCGACGGTCATCCAGATGGAGGCCGTGGAGTGCGGCGCCGCGGCTCTGGCCATCGTGCTGGCGTACTACGGCCGCATCGTTCCCCTCGAAGAACTGCGGATCTCGTGCGGTGTGTCGCGTGACGGTAGCAAGGCCAGCAATGTGGTCCGTGCCGCCCGCACGTATGGGATGGACGCGCGCGGATTGCGGAAAGAGATCGCGGCGCTGCGCCTGATGCAGGGCCCGCTGATCATTTTCTGGAAGTTCAATCACTTCCTGGTGCTGGAGGGCTTCGGCCGGGGCGTGGTGTATCTCAGCGATCCGGCCGGCGGACGTCGTAGCGTGAGTGATGAGGAATTCGACCGCGCGTACACCGGCGTCGTGCTCGAAATCCGCCCATCGAGCACGTTCAAGAAGGGGGGGCAATCGCGCTCCATCGTGATGGCGCTCAAACGGCGGCTCACGGGGTCGGGGGCGGCGCTGGCGTTTTCCGTGCTGCTGGGACTCCTCTTGGTCGTCCCCGGGCTCGCCTCGCCGACCTTCACGCGCCTGTTCATCGACGGCGTGCTGGTTGCCAAATCGACCGTGCTGGTGCGCCCCCTGCTGCTCGTGATGGTGGCCACCATGCTGGTTACCAGCGCCGCCACGTGGCTGCAGCAACACTATCTGCTGCGGTTCGAGACCAAGCTGTCGGTGGCGTCGTCAGGCCAATTCCTGTGGCACGTGTTGCGCGCGCCGATGACGTTTTTCACGCAGCGCTCGAGCGGCGACATCGGCTCGCGCGTGGCCACGAACGACACGATTGCGTCGGTGCTGTCGGGGCAACTGGCCACCACGGCGCTCAGCCTGCTGACGTCGGTGTTTTATCTGGCCGTCTTGTTCTCGTACGACATCACGCTGGCCCTCGTGTCCATGGCGGCCGCCGCCCTGAACGTGGTGGCGCTCCGTGTGGTAGGAGAGGTACGGGCCGCGGGCAACCGCAAGCTGCAGGCGGATCAGGGCAATCTCGTGGGCACCACGATGTACGGCCTGCAGTCCATCGAAACGCTCAAGGCCGGCGGCAACGAGTCGGACTTCTTCACGCGGTGGGCCGGCTTTCAGGCCAAGGTCGTGACCGGCACCGGTGAATTGGCCGTGCCCTCGCTGCTCGTGAGCACGGTGCCGATGGTGCTCTCGGCGCTCACCACCGTGACCATTCTGTGGCTGGGCGGCCTGCGCGTGATGGACGGCGTGCTTACGATCGGCGCGCTGATGGCCTTTCAGACGCTGTCCGCCAGCTTCATGGGCCCGGTGACGCAGCTGGTCGGACTCGGTGCCACCGTGCAGATGCTCGAGGCCGACATGAACCGGCTGGACGACGTGATGCAGTACCCGATCGATCCGCAGCTCGCGCCGGACGCCGAGCGCGGGACGCTGTCCGACGCCGCGCACATCGTGAAGCTGTCGGGAACGATCGAACTGCGGAACGTCACCTTCGGGTACAGTCGCCTCGAGCCGCCGTTGATTACCGATTTCAACTTGACTGTGCGCCCCGGTGAGCGCGTGGCACTCGTGGGTGGCACCGGCAGTGGCAAGTCAACGGTGGCGCGTCTCGTGACCGGATTGCAGGAACCATGGTCGGGCGAGGTGCTCTTTGACGGGAAGCCGCGCGGCGCGTATCCGCGTCGCGTGCTGACCGACTCGATCGGTCTGGTCGATCAGGAGATTTTTCTGTTCGACGGGACGCTGCGTGACAACCTGACGATGTGGGACAACACCCTGAGCGATGCGCGCATCGTGCAGGCGGCCAAGGACGCCTGTATTCACGACGATGTCGCCTCCCGGCCGGGCGCGTACGACGGACGGGTGGACGAAGGGGGACGCAACTTCAGCGGTGGGCAGCGCCAGCGGCTGGAGATTGCGCGGGCGTTGGTGGGCGATCCGACTATCGTGGTGCTCGATGAGGCCACCAGCGCGCTCGACGCCACCACCGAAAAGCGGGTGGATGACAACCTCCGCCGCCGCGGGTGCACCTGCCTGATCGTGGCGCACCGGCTCAGCACCATCCGCGACTGCGATGAAATCCTCGTGCTCGAACGTGGCGTTGTGGTGCAGCGCGGCACGCATGACGAGTTGAAGGATGTCGATGGCGCGTACGCCCGGTTGATCGCCAGTTGACGCCGCCCAAGACGTCTTCTGCGCTGATGCAGGCCCTGTTTGACGCCGGCGTCGCCCGGGCGGTCGCGGGGAATGCGCCGTTCCTCCTTGAAGGGGTCGATCGCGTGTGGCTGGTGCGCACCGGCCAGCTCGAACTGTTCCTCGTTCGCACGGGCGACGAGACGCAACGCGGCATGCGTCACCATTTCATGAGCGCGCAGGCCGGCGATTTGCTGTTCGGCATGGACACCGACCTCGGGCTCGGGTTGCTGGCCTCGGGTGTCGTTGGCACCGAAGTCGTCGAGGTGTCCCTCGCGAGTCTGCAGGCGGCCGTGCCGGAGGCCGCCGCACCGGAAGCCGCCGCACCGGAAGCCGCCGCACCGGAAGCCGCCGCACCGGACGACCTGCTCGAGCTGAGCGCGGGCATCGACCGGTGGGTGATGGCGGTATCGGCCGGCGTGACGCGGCACATCACACCGAAGCCGCGGGCCGATGTGCTCGTGATGCCGGGCACCAGCGAGCCGGTGACGCAGGGGCAACGGGTGCGACCGGCCCGTGGGGTCGCCTGGCTGCGTCAAGTCACCGGCGCCTCACTGTTCATCGACATGGAGGAGATGGCCGGCGGTAATACGTCGGCCGACGTGCCGACGCCTGTGCCAGTGCGTGTGCCAGTGCGTGTGCCAGTGCGTGTGCCAGTGCGTGTGCCCGTGACGCACGACAGCTGGCTGCAGTTGCTCCAGTCGTCGGACGT
The DNA here is from genome assembly GCA_903900795.1 of uncultured Gemmatimonadota bacterium. Lineage (GTDB taxonomy): Bacteria > Gemmatimonadota > Gemmatimonadetes > Gemmatimonadales > Gemmatimonadaceae > Gemmatimonas. The sequence goes on from CAIUOO010000162.1 coordinate 2,883, forward strand.
CGAGGCCGTGGACACGGTGACCGCGTGGCGCGACGCGTCGCTGTGGCCGGGACTCCAGACGCTGCACGCATTGATGCTGTCGTGCGAGCTGTTCAACACGTCGCTGGTAGCCGTCGATGAATACAACCGCCTTACCGAGAAGGCGGCGCGGCGGCTGCAGGCCCAGCAGGCGGCGCTGGCGCAACTCACTGCGGTGCTCGGTGGGACCATGGCGCCGCCGGTGCCGAGCGACGCGAGCGACGATGCTCTCTTCCTGGCCTGCGCGGCCGTGGGTCGGGCCACCGGCATCACCATGCGCGTGCCGCCGAAGCGCACCGATGATGCGCGCGCGCGCGCCGTGAACCCGCTCGTCGAGATCGCCAAAGCCTCGCAAACCCGCACGCGGCCGGTGCAGCTCACCGACAAGTGGTGGGGAACCGATCAAGGGGCCCTGCTGGGCTTCCTGAAGGGGAGCGGCGCGCCAGTGGGACTGCTGCCGACCTCGCACGCGAGTTACAGCCTGTACGACCCCACGGCGGGCACGACGACGCCCATCACGCCGACGGTCGCGTCGACCATCGCGCCGGGTGCGACGATGTTCTACCCCAGTATGGCGGCCGAGGCCATTACCGGCGCCCGCCTGCTTGCCCTCGGGTTGCGAGACTGTGGTCCCGACCTGTGGCGGGTCCTGATGATGGCGCTGCTGGGCGGGATCGTGGGGATCGTGATGCCGCTGGCCACGGGACTGATCTTTGATACGCTCGTGCCGCAATCCCAGCGCGGCGGGCTGATGCAAGTCGGGCTGGGATTAGGCATGGTTTCGATCGCCGCGGCGCTGTTTACCGTGACCCGGTCGCTCGCCATGCTGCGCGTGGAAAACCGGCTCGATTCGACGATCAACGCCGCGGTGATGGACCGCGTGCTGCGGTTGCCGGCCTCGTTCTTCCGGCAGTATTCGTCCGGCGATCTGGGCACCCGCACGATGGCATTCTCGAGCATCCGGCAGGCGCTGTCGGGGGCGGTCATCGGCACGGTGTTCACCGGGATCACGGCACTGCCGAGCGTCGGGTTGCTGGTGTACTACGACCCACGGTTGTCGCTGGTGGCCATGGCCGTGCTCCTCCTCACGGTTGCCGTGACCGTCGGGGTAGGATACCGCCAGCTGCAGCGCGCCAAAGTGGAGCAGCGACTGGAGGGGAAGCTCAGCGGCATCGTGCTCGAACTCCTCACCGGCATTTCCAAGCTGCGTGTCGCCGGCGCCGAGGCGTTCGCGTTCGGCGTGTGGGCGGCCACCTTCAGCGAGAAGCGGCGGGTGGCGTTCCAGGCGGGGATGGCGACCAATCTGTTGGCCGCGTTTCAGGGGGCGCTCCCGGTGTTGGGGATCGTGGCCGTGTTTGGTGGGGTGGCCTTTTCGACCACGGAAGGCGGCATGTCGACCGGGAAGTTCCTGGCGTTCAACGCGGCCTTCACGCAGGTCCTGATGGCCGCGATTTCACTCGGCACCGCGGCGATGACGGTGCTCAGCGTACAGCCGCTGTATCAGCGGGTCCGGCCCATCCTCGATGCGGTGCCCGAAGTTACGGCCGAGCAGCAGGATCCGGGCGAGTTGTCGGGCGAGATCGCCCTGAGCCGGGTCACGTTCCGCTATGACAGCTCGGGTCCGCCCGTGCTCGACGATGTGTCGTTGCATATCAGCCCGGGAGAATTCGTGGCCATCGTCGGGCCGTCCGGCTCGGGGAAATCCACCCTGCTGCGACTGCTCCTCGGCTTCGAAACGCCCGACCGCGGTACCGTGGAGTACGACGGGCAGAATCTGGCCGCGCTGGATGTCTCCGCCGTGCGACGGCAGCTGGGCGTGGTGCTGCAGCACAGCAAGATCATGCCGGGCGACATCTACCGGAACATTGTCGGGAGCACACTGCTCACCATCGACGATGCCTGGGAAGCGGCGCGCCGTGCCGCGCTCGACGCGGACATCAAGCTGATGCCCATGGGCATGCACACCATGATCAGCGAAGGGGGCGGTACGTTTTCCGGCGGCCAGCGGCAGCGGTTGCTGATTGCGCGGGCGCTGGCGCAGGGGCCGCGGGTGCTCTTTTTCGACGAAGCGACGAGTGCGCTGGACAACGCGACGCAGGCCGTGGTGAGCGCGAGTCTCGACCGGTTGCAGGCCACCCGGGTGGTGATCGCGCACCGGTTGAGCACCGTGATCAATGCCGACCGGATTTATGTGATGGTGGCCGGACGGATCGTGCAGACCGGCAGTTATCAGGCGCTGATGCAGGAAGACGGCGTGTTCAGCGAGTTGGTGCGCCGGCAGCTGGTGTAGGCGGTGGCCGTCGTGATGGCGGCGGCGTCGGCTTGAGTTTCCCGAGGTGCGCGTGGGCATGGGCCGCATGACGTTGTACCCAACATACGAGAGGATTCAGGATGTCATGCGCCTCCCTGTGATACACTCGCTGGCGTCCGCCCGACGACGGCTGACGCGGGCATGGTGGGCCGGCGTGACCGGCGGAGTGCTCGCGCTCTCGGCCGCCGGCTGCCAGCGGTCTGAATCGACGA
>CAIUOO010000163.1 GCA_903900795.1 uncultured Gemmatimonadota bacterium
CACACGATGTCAGGATGCCTCGGCTCGAGACGAAGCGGCACGCGGTCTCGCCCGCCGAGGATGGCCCCGGGGACATCACGAGGTCTCGTCAAGAAGTGGACTTGACTCGGCTTTCCGGACACCAACCTAACTCCGCGTAGATTTTCGGAGTGGAGGTGTGACGATGGCGAGGCCCGCGAAATCGATTAAGCGGACGCGGCGGATCTTCAGTGCCGAGTTCAAGCAGGTAGCGGTGCGGCGGCGTCTCGAGCGCGACGGGCTCAGCTTGGCGTCGCATCCCGCACGGGCGGTTGACGCCCCAGCCGTCGTACCGCGTGGTCACGTGGCCCTTGTCCGGGGAGATGGGCCGACACCCGCGCTAGGCACTCCAGCGAGTCGCCGGTCTCGGTGCCGGCCGTGGGCCGTGCGTAGCGCGGGCCGCGTCGGGCCTGTGCGCCCAGACGCTCCGTTCGGCAGCTCGGTCACTCGGTCAGCCCGAGGCATCATTCGTTCCCACACGTAGAAGGAGCCGACATTTGCCGGCTCGATTTCGCGCGCGAATGTCAATCCGGTAGATCCGCGCGCCCAGCGACAGGCCAAATAGCCGGGTATACCTGCGGCGCCGACGGACATCGGCGGCCTCGGCGGCGGTGTGCCAGGAGGCGTGGAAGTGATGGATCGCATGGGTCAACGGTGTGAGGGTCACGCGCCCGCTCTCGAACGACTTTGGGCAGAGATACTCAGGGGGGAGGACGGCAACGCCTTCTCGATCCTGGAAGGAGCCGTCGAGCCGGAACCCAAACTGCTCGAAGACGACCGAATCGCGCTCCGGGCAGGGCGTCTTCACGGGGCAGCCATCGGTTCCGACGAAAGAAGTCGTTTCATAGCCGGCGAGCAAAGCCGCCACCACACGGTGGCCTTGCTCCGCGCCAAATCCCAAGCCTGTGGCGACGGCGCCATCGTGCTGGAATCCGAAAAACGCCTGCCAGTGGAGCAGGTCGTCAAGTGGCTGCACGAGTTCCACGTCGGTGTCGAGATAGATGCCGCCGTGGTCATGAACGATCCTGAGCCGGGCCCAATCGGAGACAAACGCCCACGCTCCGGCGGCGAGCGCCTCGCGGGAGAAGCGGCACTGCTGTACGTCGAGGTTCGTCTCGTCCCAGCGGCGGATCTCGTAGCCCGGGCATTGGGTCCGCCAACTCGCCAGGCATGTCTGCGCGAGTTGCGGGAGGGGGCCGCCGCCAAACCAGCAGTAGTGGATCACCTTGGGCATCACGATGCACCACCGCCGGCCGCGGTGCCGGATCGCAGGATCGCGACCGTGTCTTCTCCCTCGACGAATGTGTCGTCCCCGTGTCCGTGGAGGAGCCCGATCGCGTCGGCCCGCTGGAGCGCGTCGAGCGAGTCGTGCTCGTATTTCACCAGGATCGGCTTCAATCTGGCGAAGGGAAACATCTTCAGGATCTCGACATCGAAGCCTTCGACGTCGATCTGGAGGAGGTCCACCCGCTGCACGTCGTAACGGTCCAGCAGTTCGGTGCACGTCATCGCATCAACGACGGTGCTCGTCTTGTGGTGGCTGGGGTGAGGGAACGCGCGTGGTGGGCGGGGACTACCGAGCCGATGCCGCCTGCCCAAGGCGGCAGACCAGGTAGGGCCTCCGGAGCGACGTGAAAGATCTCCACGATCGGCAGCGTGGGGTGTAGAGCGATGTTGAGCGGGACGACGCCGGGGTAGTCCTCGTAGTTCATCTTGAGACGGTCGAAATAGCGTTTCAGGGGCTCGATCACGATGCCGTGCACGTCGATCGTCGTCACCTTGCCATAGAGACCGTCGAAACGCACGCCATCGTGCGCGCCGACCTGGATGAAGAAGAACCCAGTTTTCTGCAGGAGGGCGTCGAGGGTTTGCTCGAAACGGGACCTGGGCACCACGCTGTACCGCTGCCGATCGATCAGGGCTGTGCCTACGAGATGCCTGAGGTGGCGAAGACGGCGGACGATCATTTGGATGATTGGCATCAAGCGTCCTTGGCTGTGTTTATAGATGGACGGGCGGCCTTGTATGAGTCGGGTGTGGGGTCACTCATGCGCCCGTCTCGCGCCCGTTATTCGCGGGACGCGGGCGATTCGGCAATCATTCTGCGGCCCGTGTCGCGTAGGCGCGCAAAAATCCGTGCGCATAGGCCCAGCGCCAGCGCAGCGCGATCAGCCATTGCGACTGCTTCGGGATCAGCGCGACGGGTGCGAACAGGCAGAACACCACCAGGCGGCGGAGCGCTTCGCGGCGCAACGTAGCCTGCTCGCCGAGAATCCGTCCGCTGTTCACGCGCGATGACCCTTGCCAATACACGCGCGCCAGAAACCAGGACAGGGTCAGTCGCTCCGCCTGAATCTGATGATGCACGCGGATACGTGAATCATACAAAATGGTTTCGCCGACATCCTGCATGGTCCAGGCAAGGACTGTTTCCTCGTCCGACAGCAAGTTTTTGCCTGTGCGGCCGAGCGTTTCCGCAAAACCACCCACCGCTTGCAAGGCTGTGATCCGGACGATCAGATTGGCACCGACCGGCCCCAGCGCGGCTGCCACGCCCGGGCGCCGATATTCGCCCCGACCCACGAGTTCGGTGATTGAGAGCACACCACGCATCTGCGCCGGCCACCACGCCGGCAAGGGCGCTTCCCAAAGCGGTGCGATGGCGCCGCCCAGCAGCGCGGGCATGGTGTCGGCCACCGCGTCTTGGATGGCCGAAATCCAGCCGGGCTCGGGGATCGCGTCGTCATCGAGGTACGCGATGTAATCATCGGTGCAGGCGCGAAAACCGACATTGCGGGCAACACTCAGCCCAGGCCGGTCCACGCGGAGCAGGCGGGCATTCGCGACGCTGGCCACCAAAGCGCTGATCTGCCCCGCTTCCGCCTCGGCGGAGCCGCTATCGACGACGAGGATGCGAAACCCGTCGGGCCCGACCGTTTGCTGGGCCAAGCCATCTAGGCAATCACGCAGATAATCGGGCCGATTATGAGTGCAGATGCAGGCGGTGACGCGGCTCATCGCTCAATCGGGGCTCTAACCGGCGGGGATGGCATAACCGGCAATTTACACCAATCCGGAGCACTGAGCCGGCGCGGAGCGGTCTTTCTTTCACCATCTGCTTCTACGATGGGCCATGAGCGATCCGTGCGCCGCGCTGGAAGCAGCCGGCACTCTACTTGATGTCGAAATCGACATCGGCGTGGTGGCGCTGCAGCGCGCCCGTGGTGTCCAGCCACTGCGTTCAGATCGCGAGGCGCCTGGGCAGGACCGCTCGGGCAGACGTAGCGGCACGTGCAGGAGAAGGCCAGCCGATACTGGTGCGTGCACGCCTCGCAGCGGATGCGCGCGAAGCGGTCGTCGTCAACATGGACGGCTGCAACCAGTGGGACCGCACATCAGATCTCGTGGTGGTCGGATCCGACAAAACGGCGGCTCCCTCTACATCCCGCCCGCCCTCCTCAACGACGGGCACGACGTTCATTACTCGGCCAGCGACGAGAGGAAGTCGTCGTAGCGGAGCGGCAGCCCCGCTCGAGACGGCTGTGCCTGGATCCTGGCTTTCCAGTAGCCGAGTTCGAGCTGAGAAAAGTCGAAGGAGGTACGGGTGATGCGATCCAACTCCGACCGGAGCAGGGTGGGTGTCACCTCACTCCAGTCGTCCACGACCACGACCGGCAATCGGGCGAAGAGC
>CAIUOO010000164.1 GCA_903900795.1 uncultured Gemmatimonadota bacterium
GTACACCGCCGTGGTCTATCTCAAGAAGGTCAACTATCCGGCGCCGGCATCCCCGGCGCAGGCCTGAGGGCATCGCGCATGGCATCCGTAGCGCATCCGGTGCGTGAGGGCATCCGTGGGCCGAACATCGCGTCGGCCGACGTGCAGCTCCCCGCAGTCCGTGATTACGAGCAGGTCGATCGCGATATCATCGCGACGCTCGGCTTCACGAAGAAGTGGTTTATGGGCCTCAGCGTCGCCGTCCTGGCGATGCTGATCGGTGCCTCCGCGTGGATCTACCAGATCTACTGGGGCCTCGGTCAGGCCGGATACGAGCCGCCGGTGATGTGGGGTAACTTCATCATCACGTTCGTTTTCTGGGTCGGCATCGGTCACGCCGGTACGCTCATTTCGGCCATCCTGTTCCTCTTCCGCGCCGGCTTCCGCACCTCGATCTACCGCGCCGCTGAAGCGATGACGGTGTTCGCGGTCATGACGGCCGGTCTGTTCCCGATCATTCACATCGGGCGCCCGTGGAAGTTCTTCTGGTTGCTGCCGTATCCGAACTGGCGTCTGCTGTTCCCGAACTTCAAGTCGCCGCTTGTGTGGGACGTCTTCGCCATCTCGACGTACCTCACCATCTCGACCACGTTCCTCTACATCGGCCTGATTCCCGACATCGCGGTGCTCCGCGACAAGGAAACCAACCCGATGCGCAAGCGGATCCTCGCGATCCTCTCGCTCGGCTGGCGGAACAGTGACCGTGAATGGCGTCACTTCGCGAAGGCGTATCTCTTCCTCGCCGCCTTCAGCACCCCGCTCGTGCTCTCCGTGCACTCGGTCGTTTCCTTCGACTTTGCCATGGCGCTCACCCCGGGTTGGCACGCCTCGATCTTCCCGCCGTACTTCGTCGCCGGCGCCATCTTCTCCGGCTTCGCCATGGTGTGGACCATCGCGATCCCGATGCGGAAGTGGTTCAAGCTCGAGCACTACATCACGCTCAATCACCTCGACGCCACGGCCAAGGTCGTGCTGTTCACGTCGATGGTCGTCGGGTGTGCTTACATGATCGAGTTCTTCATTGCCTGGTACAGCGGCGTCCGTGCCGAGCAGGAATTCTTCTGGAATCGCGTGTTCGGGCAGTGGTGGTGGGCGGCGTGGATCATGTTGCTCTGCAACATGTCCCTCCCCATGTCACTCTGGTCGCAGAAGCTGCGCCGCAATCCTACGTGGTTGTTCGTGCTGTCGCTCTTCATCAACCTCGGCATGTGGTTTGAGCGCTTCGTCATCGTCGTGCCGTCGCTCTCGCATGAGTTCGAGCCGTGGCAGTGGGGCAGCTACGCGCCCAGCTGGGTCGACATGGCGTTCCTCGTCGGCTCGTTCGGGTGGTTCTTCATGTGGTTTCTGCTGTTCGTGAAGCAGCTCCCCGTGATGGCCATCGCCGAGCTCAAGGAAATCGTCGCGCCGCGTGTCAAGCACGGCCATGGCGGAGGGCACCACTGATGCAGGGTGTTGTCGGAGCATTCCATGAGATCGATACGACGGTTGCGGCTATCGAAGATCTCAAGAAGAAAAAACTTGGTGAGGTGACGGTCTATTCGCCGACCATCCGCCACGAACTCGAGCACGCGATCGACGCCCCGCAAAGCGTCGTTCGCCGGTTCACCCTGATCGGCGGCCTCCTCGGCGTCAGCTTCGGCTACTGGGTGGCCATCTGGTCGTCCACCTACTGGCCCCTCGTGGTCGGTGGCAAAGCGATCGCCTCGTGGATTCCCTACACCATCATCGGATTCGAAGTGATGGTGCTCGTCGGCGCGCTCTCCACGGTTGCTGGCATGTTCATCAATTCGCGCATCCCGCGCCTCAGCACTACGTCAGGGTACGACGCCCGCTTCTCGGGTGGGTACTTTGGCATCTTCATCGCTTGCGACGCCGCCAAGGCGGGCCAGGCGGAAGAACTGCTGCGCCAGCACGGTGCAGTGGAGGTGCGGCGTGAAGCCTGAGCCTACGTTCTTCATGACTTCTGTCGTCGCGCGTTCGTCGCGCCTCGCGGCCGCCATCGTGCTCCCCTTTGCGTTCGGGGCGTGCACCTGGTTCACCGACTTCAAGAATCAGCCCCGGATCGAGCCGTGGGAGCCGCTGTCGCAGAACGACGCCGACTCGCTCGTGCCGCCGCGTGGCAACCCGCAGTTCAGTGTGCCGATTCAGGGAACGGCAGTCGCCGGATACCAGATCTCGTACGCGCCGCTGCCAGGCGTTATCGACTCGTTCTCGACCATCCCTAACCCGCATCCCGTTACGGAAGCGTCGTTGGAGAATGGACGGAAGAATTATCAGATCAACTGTTCCGTCTGCCACGGCTTGTCCGGCAACGCGAACGGCGGCTTGAGGAAGGTCAACCCTAACTACGGCTTTGCGCCAAGCCTGCTCACAGAGTCGGCGCTCGGACGGACCGACGGCTACATCTATGGCATGCTTCGCAACGGCCGCGGCCTGATGGGCAGCTACAACCGCATCGAAGAGCCGGATCGTTGGGACGTGATCAATTACGTGCGGGCGCTCCAGGGAAAAACCACGATCAAGGCAGACACCACGTTGGTCGGTTATCCCGGACAGAACGGCACCACCGTACCGGGACCGTCGCTCACCGCGCCGAACGTGCCGTCGCGGTATCTGCCCCCCACGCAGCAGCCGACGCCCGGATCTTCGGGCATCAATTCGGCTACCTTCAAGGGCAACAACGACAACGACACCATGCGCAAGTTGCATGGCGCTCCGCACTCGGAAAAAGCTCCTGCGGGTGAGACGTCCAAGGCCGGTACACCGGCCGCGAGCCAGGAGAAGCACTAGTGAGCCAGCACTACCACTATCCGGCGCGCGCGGAGTTCGCGAAGCGCCTGGCCGCCAAGCCGGTACCGGGCGGAATCAAGAAGGCTGCGCTCGGTGCGGCCGTGGTCGGCATCGCAGTGTTCGTCTTTGGCCTGTTCAGCAACGCGGATCGCGCGTGGCAGGCGTTGCATTTCAACTGGTTGTTCTTCGCCACGATCTCGTCGGCCGGCGCAGCGTTCGCTGCTGTCCAGCGTATCGTGACGGCGCGGTGGTCGCGTCCGGTTGTCCGCTTTGCCGAAGGCTACGTCGCGTTCCTGCCGGTTGCGTTCGTGATCCTGCTGCTGATTCTCTTCCCGGGACGCGAGCACATCTTCACGTGGGCGGGGCGCGAAACCATCTCGGTCGCTGAGAAGGCGCGCTACCTGCAGCCTGGCTGGTTCGTGCTGCGCGGCGTCTTCTTCTTCGGCGCCATGATGGTGCTGCAGTTGCTGTTCGTGTACCACTCCATCCGCATGGACGTCGCCGTCCTGCCGGAGTACGGCGCCAAGTGGGCCGCCGGACTCCGTGCCAAGATGCGCGCCGGCTTCGGCGACGAGCGTCGCGAGCTACACACGCAGCATTCGCTGCAGGGTAAGCTCGCGGTGGCCGTCTGTATGGCGTTTGTCATCGGCTGGTGCTTCATGGCGTGGGATTACTCCATGAGCATTTCGCTGCACTTCCAGCAGACGATGTATGCCTGGATCGTGTTCATGGGCGCGTGGCTCAACATGATCATGTCGCTGTCGCTGCTCACCATGTGGTGGCGCAAGCACCTGCAGGCAGACGACCTGGTCACCATGAATCACTTCTGGGATCTTGGGAAGCTCTGCTTCGCCTTCACCGCGTTCTTCGGCTACATCAGCTTCAGTCAGTATCTGGTGATTTGGTACGGCAACATGCCCGAAGAAACCCACTTCTATCGCCTGCGCTTGTCTGGCGTCTGGAAGTCGGTCACCCTCATGGTGCCGATCCTTGTCTTCGTGCTCCCGTTCTTTGGGCTCATCTCGAAGGCCGCCAAGGTGTACCTGCCCACGTTCGTGCTCTTCGCGGTGTGCAGTCTCCTCGGTATCTATCTGCACCGCTACATCGAGATCTATCCGTCCATCTACGGTGAGGCCACCAGCCTTCCGTTCGGACTCCAGGAAATCGGTACCACCGTCGGCTTCCTCGGTCTGTGGGCGTTCTGCTACTTCTCGTTCATGGACGCGTTCCCCGTCATGCGTGTGTTCATGATGACGACGCCGGCCAAGGACGAGGTGCAGATCCCGGTCGATGCGCGTACCATGGAGCCGCTGCCCGCTCACGAGTAGGTGACCCGGACCGATGGTAACGAAGCGGGCGAGCACCTCTCGGTGCCCGCCCGCTTTTGGTTTTCGTCGCGAAGAGATTGGCTGCGGGCGGACAACCGATTATTCTTCAGAGTTCGTGGTACTCGGGGGCGTTAGCTCAGCTGGGAGAGCGCGCGCTTTGCAAGCGTGAGGTCATCGGTTCGATCCCGATACGCTCCACTCCGAAGTATTCTGACCAGCGTACAAAACGGGGGCGGCCATCACTGGCTGCCCCCGCTCTGCATTGGCCGCGCCGTTGGATAAACGCCGTCGCGACCTAGTAGATCGCGCCCTGGCTCGACGTGAGCAGGCCATTCGTTGCGCTCAGGGTGTAGGCGGTCGAATGGGGCGCCAGCCACGTTGACAGATTGAACTGTGCACCAACGGGGACGCGAATCGTGGTGACCGGCGTGTAGGTGAGCGGCGTCTTCACCGCACATACGCGATTCGCGCCGCTCGTGACGCTCAGCAAATACGCCCCGTTTCCCGCGCCGAAGACCGTCGCCGCGCCATCGGGGGCAACGCCGACCGATGACGACTCGTCAATGCCGATGCCGCGGGGGGCGGTGGCGCGGCCGTCCTGCTGCAAGCGCGCCAGAAACGTCACGAGCCGTCCCATGCGATCGCGCACCTTGAAATGCGAGTCCGTAATCAGGTTCTGCAGTACAGGCACCGTGAACAAGGCGTTCATGAGCGTCACCGAGACGTCGTACGGATTCGCAAGCACCGTCGGCGACCTCGAAGAGGCGTTGAAGGCGGCGTAGACGTACGGACCCAGAACGGCCAGCCCGGCGCTGGTACCGCCGATCGGGTACCCTGCCGCAACACGCGCATTCACGGCCGTCTGCAGTGCGGTACCCGTCCACAGATTCACGTACGTCGACTGATCCCCCCCCGCGATAAAGATCACCTCGGCGTTGCCGATGGTGTTCCTCACGTACTCGCTGTTGGCGCCGCGCACGCTCGAGATCACGATGCTCGTGACCGAGTTCGCACCGAAGTTCACGAGATACGTGTTGTAGCCATTCGCGCCGCTGGTGCGGAGTATCACGACGTCGCCGTACTTGCCGGGGCCGCGCGTGCCACCCCGGGCGAGCAGCCATTGCATGCCAGCGTCGCTATCCGTGCCGCCACCTGCGAGCAGCGCACCACCGGTTGGCGTCGTCTGTACATCAGTGAGACTCCCCGACACGTAGGCGGCGTACCCGGGATCGACCTTGGCCGTCGCACGCGCCGCGATCGTTTCCGTAAACGCGTCCGGGCGATTCGGCGACGTCGAGCGCCCGCTGCACGCTGTCAGCGCGACCGAGAGCAGGAGTGCGGTGCAGGCGCGTGTGCGGTCGGGCATGATGGATTCGGCGAAAGAGGTCGTTCAGGCGGGCTCGCAGCCGTCGAGTACGTCGGTTGATGGAGGATAATGCATGCAATCCGCACCGTGCGGGCTTCATCGAACGCCGTCTCCGTCAGGACCCGGATCACGGTGGAGGCACAGGGTACTCAGGCGGCGCCTGCGCGTTATGTTTACCATCCTTGGTGTCCTCGGCGTTACGCACTTCATGTTTCATGTTCCGATCCTCCGTCCATCATGACCACCACGCTCGTCCCGCTGCAGGCTGGCATCGTCGCCCCCGATTTCACCTTGGCGTCCTCGTCGGGGGAGTCGGTCAC
>CAIUOO010000165.1 GCA_903900795.1 uncultured Gemmatimonadota bacterium
ACGCGCTTCACGTCGAACGGTCCGCGCCCATCGGGGCCGATGGTGACCGTCGTGACGCCCTGCATCAATGACGACGCACTCAAGCGGCGCTCGGCATTCAATCGCGGCAGCCCTTCATACGCGTGGGTGTGCGGATCGATGAACCCCGGCGACACGATCAGCCCGGTGGCGTCGATGCGACGCGTAGCCGTGGTGCCGGGCGGGATCGCACCCACGAATGCAATGCGATCGCCGCGAATGCCCACGTTGGTGATGCGTCCCGGTGCGCCGGTGCCGTCGTACACCAGCGCACCGGTGATCAGCACGTCCACCGCGCTTTGTGCCGGCAAGGCCGCGCCAACGGGTAGTACGGCGAAGAGTACACTGAGCACACCAACACGACGGACGGGGGAGAAGAGGGTCATGATCGAGAGGAGTGGACCTGTTCAGCGGAATGGTACGGCAGCATCTTAAGATTCTATGTCTCCAGACGTGTTGCGGAACCAGCAGGTACACCCTTCGACGAAAGTCGTGATCGTCGGTGGTGGCGTGATGGGCGCCGCCACGGCGTCGTTCCTGGGGTCGCGCTTTGGCATTCAAGCCACGGTGCTTGAGCGCGATGCGTCGTATGCCCGGGCATCGAGTGCACTGTCGGTGTGCGCCATCCGGCAGCAGTTCTCCACCGAGATCAATATCCGGATCTCGCAACAGAGCCTGGCGTTCTACCGCGACATCGGCCGCCAGCTGGCGGTGGGCACCGATCGCCCAAGCATCGGCCTCGTGGAGCCCGGCTACCTGTATCTGGCCACCGAGGCCGGTGCCCACGTGCTCACGGAGAATCAGGCGCTGCAAACGCGCTGCGGTGCGTCGGTCGCACTGCTGTCGCCGACGGCGCTTGGCGAGCGTTTCCCCTGGCTCTCCACCGAGCAGATCGCCTTGGGCTCGCTGGGGCTGTCCTCGCCGATGAGCGGTGAAGGCTGGTTCGACGGCTACTCGGCGCTGCAGGCGTTCCGGCAGCACGCCATCGATCAGGGCGCACGCTTTGTAGAAGCCGAGGCCGTCGATTTTGACACGCACGCTGGCGCGGTGCGATCGGTGATTACGCAACAGGGCGAACGGATCGCTGCCGATGCCGTCGTCATTGCGGCGGGCGCTTGGTCGTCGCCGGTGGCGGCGGTGCTTGGCGTCGACTTGCCCGTTCGCGCCCGCAAGCGCGACGTGTTCGCGCTACAGGCCAGCGGGCCGCTGCCCGGCTGCCCGCTGGTGATTGACCCCAGCGGCTTCTGGTTCCGCCCCGACGGCGACACGGGCCAGTTCCTCTGCGGCTCACCACCACGCGGCGCGGATCTCGACGACGTACCACTCGATCAGGTCGATCACGGCCTGTTCGACGAGTGGCTGTGGCTACGGCTGGCCGAGCGGGTGCCGCAGTTCGACGAGCTGCGGGTGACGGGTTCGTGGGCAGGGTACTACGAGTACAACACCTTCGACCAGAATGGACTGGTGGGCCGGCTGCCCGGTACCGACAACGTGTTTGTGGCGGCGGGTTTTTCAGGTCATGGCCTGCAGCAAGCGCCGGCGGTCGGGCTGGGCATGGCTGAGTTGATCGCGACGGGGGCGTACGGGGTGCTCGACTTGTCGCCGCTCGGACTCGAACGGATCGCGGCGAACGCACCATTGGTTGAGCGGAACGTTATTTAGCGCTGGCCGTGTGAGTTCCCCGAGGCCCGGAACAGCCGGAACACGGACAACACAGATTGCACCGAAACAACACAGATAAGCAAACGGCGCTGTTCGCTTATCCGTGTAGCTTGCATGTAGATCGGTGTCATCCGTGTTCTGCCTTTTGGTTCTTGCCGCTGCAGTTCGACCTTTTCCGGTCCGTCCATGCCCACATCGCACTCCGAAACGCACAAGAGCAGCAGCATCGGCTGGCTGCGCGCCGCCGTCCTCGGTGCGAACGATGGACTGATCTCGACCAGCAGTCTCGTAGTGGGCGTCGCGGCCGCGCAGCCCGATCGAGCCGCAGTGGTGGTGGCGGCACTGGCGGGCTTGGTGGCCGGCGCACTGTCGATGGCTGCCGGCGAGTACGTGTCGGTCAGCTCGCAGTCCGATACCGAAACGGCCGACCTCGCGCGTGAGCAGATGGAGTTGGCTACGCAACCCGAACACGAACTCGAGGAACTGGCCGGCATTTATGTATTACGCGGACTGAGTCCCGCGCTGGCCCAGCAGGTGGCCATGGAACTCACCGCGCACGACGCGCTCGGCGCACACGCGCGCGATGAGTTGGGCATTCACGACCTCACCCGCGCGCGTCCCGTCCAAGCGGCGCTGTCTTCGGCCGCGGCCTTTGCCGTGGGTGCCGGATTGCCCGTTCTCTTCGTGTTTGTCGCCCCCACGGCCACGCTCACACCGATTGTGTTTGGCTCCACCATCATCGCCTTGGGCGGTCTGGGCATGCTCGCGGCGCAGCTCGGCGGTGCGTCGCGGTGGCGCGGTGCGGCACGCGTCACGTTCTGGGGGGCCATCGCCATGGTATCCACCGCACTGATCGGCACACTCGTCGGCTCTCCGGTGTAACGCATCGTGCCACCATCACCCGTTGTGCGGCGTGCCAAGCGCGTCACGCGCACCTTCAAGCAGCAGGTCAGTACCCTCAGTACGACCGTGGGGGCCACCTGGACCGCGTTCGTGGTGAACGGCATCGTCGGTGGCGCGTTGATGCAGTACGGCGTCATTCCACGCACCCTCACCGGACTGCGAGGCATTCTTTTCGCGCCGTTCCTGCACGCCAACATGCAGCACCTCATCGCCAACACCATTCCGTTCCTGGCGATGGGCTGGCTGGTCATGCTGCGCGACGCGCGACACTTTCTTCCGGTCACCGTATTCGCGATGCTCGGCTCAGGACTCACGGCGTGGCTACTTGGCGCGCCCGGCTCCGTGCATATCGGCGCCAGCGGCGTCGTGTTCGGCTACTTCGGCTTTCTGCTGCTCGGCGGCTGGTACGCGCGCAGCTTCATGAGCATCACCCTCAGCGTCCTCGTGGCCGTGCTCTGGGGCGGACTCGTGCTGGGCATCGCACCGGGACAAGTGGGCATCAGTTGGCAGTCGCACCTCGGCGGGTTTATCGCAGGCGTGCTGGCGGCGCGGCGGTACAAAGGGGCCCGGTAGTTGTTCGCGATGCGTCGGGGTCAGTCGGGTCGACGTGCAGGTGTGGGGCGTTGGCGGAGTGGGGCGTTGGCGGGCATCCCCCCAAGAATCGGCATCTCGTAGACTCGTCTTGCCCCCGTTGATAGAATCTCTGGGCGATAGGTCACGGTCCC
>CAIUOO010000166.1 GCA_903900795.1 uncultured Gemmatimonadota bacterium
AGCGCTTGCCGCGCAGCGCGCCGCCAACGGCAAGGCGGTCGGAAACGCGGCCGCGACGATGGTGGCCGAGGGTGGCCCCGCCGATTCGGTTGGCGTCGCGGTCGAGTACCGCGATCAGACCTTTACGCTGCAGGACGGCCATGTGGTGATCGCGGCCATCACGAGCTGCACCAACACGTCCAACCCGAGCGTGATGCTCGCCGCCGGTTTGCTCGCGCGGAAGGCCGTCGCACTCGGCCTCAAGACCAAGCCGTGGGTGAAGACGTCGCTGGCGCCGGGCTCCAAGGTGGCCACCGATTACTTCATCAAGGCCGGCGTGATGGATTCGCTCAACGCCCTCGGCTTCAACGTGGTGGGCTATGGCTGCACTACGTGCATCGGCAACTCGGGTCCGTTGCCGACCGTGATCAGCGAAGCGATCGACACGGGTAAGCTCAACGTGGCGGCGGTGCTCTCGGGCAACCGCAACTTCGAAGGCCGCGTGAATCCGCAGACGCGCTTCAACTACCTCGCGTCGCCGCCGCTGGTCGTGGCGTTCGCGCTGGCCGGCCGTATGGACATCGACATGGCCACTGAACCGCTTGGTGTTGGCACCAATGGCCCGGTGTTCCTGCGCGACATCTGGCCGTCGGCCCAGGAAGTGGAAGACACGATTCTCTCCAGCGTGAAGCGTGAGCAGTTCACCACGCAGTACGCCAACGCGTTCCTGGGCGACAAGTACTGGCAGGAGATCGAAGCCAGCACCGGTGCGCGCTACGGTTGGCAGAGCGATTCGACGTACGTGCAAAACCCGCCGTACTTCGAGGGCATGACGATGACGCCGCCGGGCATCCGCCCAATCAGCAGCGCGCGCGTGCTCGGCATGTTCGGTGACTCGATCACCACCGACCATATCTCACCGGCTGGTTCGATCGCTGCGGCGAGCCCGGCCGGCAAGTATCTGCTGTCGCTTGGCGTAGAGAAGAAAGACTTCAACTCGTACGGCGCGCGGCGCGGTAATCACCAGGTAATGATGCGCGGCACGTTCGCGAACATCCGTCTGAAAAACGAACTCACCGGCGGCAAGGAAGGCTGGTGGACGGCCACTGCGCCGGGCGCCGAGCCGGAAGCACTGTATGATGTGGCGATGGCGCGGCAGGAAGCGGGCGTCGCGCAGATCGTCATCGCCGGCAAGGAATACGGCACCGGTTCGTCGCGCGACTGGGCGGCCAAGGGCACGATGCTGCTGGGCGTGCGGTCGGTGATCGCCGAGAGCTTCGAGCGCATTCACCGCAGCAACCTGGTAGGCATGGGCGTGCTGCCGCTCGAGTTCGTGAACGGCGAAACGCGTCAGTCACTAGGACTCACGGGTTTCGAGACGTACGACATCATGGGGCTCGACGATACGCTCACCCCGCGGGCCACGCTCACGGTGAAGGCTACGGCCAACGATGGGACGGTGCAGTCGTTCAGTGCGCGCTGCCGCATTGATACGCCGGAAGAGATGCAGTACTACAAGAACGGCGGGATTCTGCCGTACGTACTGCGGAGCCTGATAGCGAAGTAGCCGATGGCTGGCTGATCTGGTGAGTTTGGAGTGGTGAGTACAAGTGGTGAGTCTTTAGTCGAACAACGACTTGGAGCTCACAACAAACGGGCTGCGGAGAGTTACTCTCCGCAGCCCGTCGTTGCACTCACGACTCGAAACTTGAACTCACCACTCCA
>CAIUOO010000167.1 GCA_903900795.1 uncultured Gemmatimonadota bacterium
ACTTTCGACATCGCTCGATCCTGCCCGACGCTCCATATTTGGCCCGACTCACCGGACGGCAACCTTTCACCGTCGGGACGACACCAATTGCGTGCCATCGCCCGGCGTCGCGCCCCCGCGTGCACCGGCTTCGCTACTGACGATCCCAATGCAAACTCCTTTCCGTCGTCGCCCCGCCGTTCGCCCCGCTGTCAGCCTGCTGGTGGTCGCGCCACTGCTGCTCGCGCTCGTCGCCTGCCAAAAGGGCGACGCCGCCGCCACCACCGATTCTGCCAGCGCCACCGCCACCGCCGCGCAGGAAGCGGCTGAGGAAGCCGGTCGCCCCGCTCTGGCGCTACCGGTGATGGCCGAGGAAGCGCGCGACGGCGACCTGGTGCTGCGGGTAACGACCACGGGACAGATTCGCTCCGATGCGGCGGTAAAGCTGCGCGCGGAGGTGGCGGGCACGGTGGCGCAACTCGTGGTGCGACCCGGGCAAGCGGTATCCAAGGGGCAGGTGCTGGCCCGTCTCGATGGCTATCCGTTCGATCTCTCGGTGCGCGACGCGCAAGCCAGCACCGACGAAGCCGAGCAGCGCTTTTTCGAAAGCTTCGTGCCGGAGTCGGTCGTGACCGGCCGCGGCCCCACGCCGGAGCAGCGCAAGGCACTCATGAACAAGGCCGGCCTGATAGGCGCACGATTGCGCCTCGAGCGTGCCCGGTACGAACAGGATCGCGCCACGATCCGCAGCCCTGTGAACGGTACCGTCGACGCCATCGAGATTTCGGCCGGCGAGAAGGTCAGTGCAGGGCAGGCACTGCTTACGGTGGTGGACACCCGCAATCTGCGCATCGAGGCGCAGGTGCTCGAACACGACTTACCCTTGGTGCGGGTTGGGGGCGAAGCCAGCATCAGCAGCGCCGGCGCGCCCGGTCGCTTGCTGCGCGGTCGCGTGGATGCGCTGTTGCCGCTGGTGGACTCGGTGACCCGCGCCGGTCGCGCCATCGTGCGCGTGCAGGGCGACGGTACGCTTCGGCCGGGTATGTATGCCGATGTGCAACTCGAGGCCACGCGACTACCGGGACGCCGCATGGTGCCGTCGCGCGCCGTCATCGAGCGCGATGGCCGGCCGCTGGTGTTCGTGGTAAAAGATGGCCGTGCGCAGTGGACGTACATCGTGCCCGGTCGCACCAATGGCATCGATACCGAAGTGCTCCCCGATTCCACCACCGGACAGATCCCGGTGAATCCGGGCGATCAGATCATCACTGAAGGCCATCTCACGCTCACGCACGATGCGCCGGTGCGGGTAACGGCGCCGCGCGAGACGGGTGATACCGCCCGTCTCGATCGCGCGCCCAAACTCAAGCGATAGGGAGCGCGGCGCGTGAGTCTCGCCGCCTATGCGGTGCGTCGCCCCGTCGCGACGCTGTCCGCCATCCTGGCCGTGGTACTACTCGGCTCGGTTTCCCTGAGCCGGTTGCCGGTCTCGCTGCTGCCCGATGTGTCGCTGCCGGTGCTCACCATTCGCACCGTCTATAGCGGCGCCGCGGCACCGGAAGTATCGCGCTTCGTAGCCGAGCCGATCGAAGAAGCGATCGGGGCCACGCCGGGGCTGACCGAGTTGCGCAGTGTGAGTCGCAACAATGAAGTGACCACCACGGCGCGGTTCGAGTGGGGCACCGACATGCGCGCCACCGTGCTGTCGGTGCGCGAACGGCTCGATGCCGCGCGCAGTCAGCTGCCCGAACGGGCCGATCGCCCCACGCTGCTGACCAGTGATCCGGGCGACCGACCCATCGCGGTGCTCGCCATTCGTCAGTCGCAATCGCAGGCGGCGAAAGACTCCCGGGCGCAGGGTGGTGGCGACCTGCGAAGCCTGGCGCGCACGGCTACCGAAGTGCATGCGCGACGGCTCGAGCAAATTGAAGGGGTGTCGAGTGTGGCCGTGGTGGGCGCACCCGACGATGAAATCCGCGTGGAGCTCGACCCCGAGAAGCTGCGTGCGCTCGATCTCACGCCGGAAGACGTGGCGGCCGCGATCCGGGCCGAGAACGCCACCGGCGCCGGCGGCACCATTCGCAAAGGACAGTTTCGCTTCTCGGTGCGGGCGCTCACCGAATTTCGCAATCCGTCGGAGATTCTCGATACGCCGATCGGACGCGTGGGCGCCGGCATCACGCTGCGCGATGTGGGCACGGTGTCGTTGGGGCTGGCCGATCCGCAAACGCTCACGCGTCTCGATGGCACGTCGGCGATCGGCATGGTGGTATACAAAGACGCCGGCTCGAACACCGTGGCCGTCACACGTCGCATGACCGACGCCATCGCCCAGCTGGAGAAGGAATTCCCCGGCGTGTCGATGACCGTGGTGGCGGCGCAGGCCGACTTCGTGGTGGATGCGCTCTCGAATTTGGGGCAGGAGATCGTGGCCGGCGGCCTGTTGTCGCTGCTGGTGATCTTCGTGTTCCTGCGCGACTGGCGGCTGTCTTTGGCCATTGGAGTCACGGTGCCGTTGTCGGTGCTGATGGCGCTGGTGGCGCTGCAGGCGCTCGATGTGTCCATCAACGTGCTGAGTTTGGGTGGCCTGGCACTGGGCACCGGCTTGCTGGTGGATACGGCGATCGTGGTGGCCGAGTCGGTGGGGCGACGGCGTGAAGAAGGGATGTCGCTGCTGGAGGCCGCGGTGACGGGTACCGATGAAGTGGCGGCGCCGCTGTTCGCCGGCACGCTCACCACGGTGCTAGTGTTCGGCCCCATCATCTTCGTGCGCGGCCTCGCGGCGGCGTTGTTCCGCGACTTGAGCCTGAGCGTGGTCACCACGGTGGCGGCGTCGCTGGTGTTGGCGCTCACGCTGATGCCGGTGATGATCGTGGGGCGCCGGAAGCTGGCGAAGTCCGCGCCGACGCCGGTGGTGGTGGCCAAGGAGCCGTCGGCGATCGCGCGCACCCTCGATGCGTGGGGACGCACGCTTACCGCGTGGTACGAGGGTGGCATGCGCTGGTCGCTGGCGCATCCGCGCTCGGTATTCGGGATGGCCGGCGCGCTGTTGGCGGTCACCGTGGTGCTTATCTACACGCTGCCCAAGGAAATCCTGCCGCGCGTGGATGAAGGGGTGCTGGTGGCGGCGGTGCAGCTGCCCGAGGGCACCAGCATTCAGGCCACGGCGGCGCAGGTCGCCCGCGTGGAGGGTGCCGCGCGGGCACTCGGTGCCAAGGGCATTTATGCGCGCGTGGGCAAGGCCACCGACGAAGAAGTGCTGGCCGGTGCCGACCCCGGTTCGAGTGCCACCGCGCAGCTCATTGTGCCGGTACCGGCCAGCGCCGATGCCGCCCAGTTTGCGCAGCAGTTGCGGGCGACGTTGCCGGACTTGGCTAAGGGGGCGTTGGCGATCGACTTGGCCGGGCAATCGGAG
>CAIUOO010000168.1 GCA_903900795.1 uncultured Gemmatimonadota bacterium
ACTTTCGACATCGCTCGATCCTGCCCGACGCTCCATATTTGGCCCGACTCACCGGACGGCAACCTTTCACCGTCGGGACGACACCAATTGCGTGCCATCGCCCGGCGTCGCGCCCCCGCGTGCACCGGCTTCGCTACTGACACTCCCAATGCAAACTTCTTTCCGTCGTCGCCCCGCCGTTCGCCCCGCTGTCAGCCTGCTGGAGGTCGCGCCACTGCAGCTCGCGCTCGTCGCCTGCCAAAAGGGCGACGCCGCCGCCACCACCGATTCTGCCAGCGCCACCGCCACCGCCGCGCAGGAAGCGGCTGAGGAAGCCGGTCGCCCCGCTCTGGCGCTGCCCGTCATGGCCGAAGACGCACGCGACGGCGATCTGGTGCTGCGGGTGACGACCACGGGACAGATCCGCTCTGATGCGGCGGTGAAGCTGCGCGCGGAGGTAGCGGGCACGGTGGCGCAACTCGTGGTACGGCCCGGGCAAGCGGTATCCAAGGGGCAGGTGCTGGCCCGTCTCGATGGGTATCCGTTCGATCTCTCGGTGCGCGATGCGCAGGCCAGCACAGACGAAGCCGAGCAGCGCTTTCTCGAAAGCTTTGTGCCGGAGTCGGTGGTGACCGGTCGTGGTCCCACGCCCGAGCAGCGCAAGGCACTCATGAACAAGGCAGGCCTGATAGGTGCGCGGCTGCGCCTGGAGCGCGCCAAGTACGAACAGGATCGGGCCACGATCCGCAGCCCCGTGAACGGCACGGTAGACGCCATCGAGATCTCGGCCGGCGAGAAGGTCAGCGCAGGGCAGGCGCTCCTGACGGTCGTGGACACGCGCAATCTTCGCATCGAAGCGCAGGTGCTCGAACACGACCTGCCGTTAGTGCGCGTCGGTGGCGAAGCCAGCATCAGCAGCGCCGGTGCGCCCGGTCGCTTGCTGCGCGGTCGCGTGGATGCGCTGTTGCCGCTGGTGGACTCGGTGACCCGCGCCGGTCGCGCCATCGTGCGCGTGCAGGGCGACGGTACGCTTCGGCCGGGTATGTATGCCGACGTGCAGCTCGAGGCCACACGACTGCCGGGACGTCGCATGGTGCCGTCGCGCGCCGTGATTGAGCGCGATGGCCGGCCGCTGGTGTTCGTGGTGAAAGACGGCCGCGCACAGTGGACGTACATCGTGCCTGGTCGCACCAATGGCGTCGATACCGAGGTGCTCCCCGATTCCACCACCGGACAGATTCCGGTGAATCCGGGCGATCAGATCATCACCGAAGGCCATCTCACGCTCACGCACGATGCGCCGGTGCGCGTGACAGCGCCGCGCGAGACGGGTGATACCGCGCGTCTCGATCGCGCGCCCAAACTCAAGCGATAGGGAGGGCGGCGCGTGAGTCTCGCCGCCTATGCGGTGCGTCGCCCCGTCGCGACGCTGTCCGCCATCCTGGCCGTGGTACTACTCGGCTCGGTATCACTGAGCCGCTTGCCGGTGTCGTTGCTCCCCGATGTGTCGCTGCCGGTGCTCACCATTCGCACGGTGTATTCCGGCGCGGCGGCACCAGAGGTGTCGCGCTTTGTGGCCGAGCCGATTGAAGAAGCGATCGGGGCCACGCCGGGGCTGACCGAGTTGCGCAGTGTGAGTCGCAACAATGAAGTGACCACCACCGCGCGCTTCGAGTGGGGCACCGACATGCGCGCCACGGTGCTGTCGGTGCGTGAACGGCTCGATGCCGCGCGCAGTCAGCTACCCGAGCGCGCCGATCGCCCCACGCTGCTCACCAGCGACCCGGGCGAGCGGCCCATCGCGGTGCTTGCCATTCGTCAGTCGCTATCGCGGGCGGCAAAAGAGTCGCGGGCGCAGGGTGGTGGCGACTTGCGCAGCTTGGCGCGCACGGCCACCGAAGTGCATGCGCGACGGCTCGAGCAAATCGAAGGCGTGTCGAGTGTGGCGGTGGTGGGCGCACCCGACGATGAAATCCGCGTGGAGCTCGACCCCGAGAAGCTGCGGGCGCTCGATCTCACGCCGGAAGACGTGGCCGCCGCGATCCGGGCCGAGAATGCCACCGGTGCTGGTGGCACCATTCGAAAAGGACAGTTTCGCTTCTCGGTGCGGGCGCTCACGGAGTTCCGCAATCCGGCCGAGATCCTCGATACGCCAGTCGGGAAGGTGGGCGCGGGCATCACGCTGCGCGATGTGGGCATGGTGTCATTGGGGCTGGCCGATCCGCAAACGCTCACGCGTCTCGATGGCACGTCGGCGATCGGCATGGTGGTATACAAAGACGCCGGTTCGAACACGGTGGCCGTCACGCGTCGCATGACCGACGCCATCGCCCAGCTGGAGAAGGAATTCCCTGGCGTGTCGATGACCGTGGTGGCGGCGCAGGCCGACTTCGTGGTAGATGCGCTCTCGAATTTGGGGCAGGAGATCGTGGCCGGCGGACTGTTGTCGCTGCTGGTGATCTTCGTGTTCCTGCGCGATTGGCGGTTGTCGTTGGCCATTGGAGTCACGGTGCCGTTGTCGGTGCTGATGGCGTTGGTGGCGCTGCAGGCGCTCGATGTGTCCATCAACGTGCTGAGTCTGGGTGGCCTGGCACTGGGCACCGGCTTGCTGGTGGATACGGCCATTGTGGTGGCCGAGTCGGTGGGAAGGCGGCGCGAAGAAGGGATGTCGTTGCTGGAGGCGGCGGTGACGGGTACCGATGAGGTGGCGGCGCCGCTGTTCGCTGGCACGCTCACCACCGTGCTGGTGTTCGGCCCCATCATCTTCGTGCGCGGCCTCGCGGCGGCGTTGTTCCGCGACTTGAGCCTGAGCGTGGTCACCACGGTGGCGGCGTCGCTGGTGTTGGCACTCACGCTCATGCCGGTGATGATCGTGGGGCGACGGAAGCTCGCGAAGTCCGCACCGGCGCCGGTCGTAGTGGTCCGGGAGCCGTCGGCGATCGCCCGCACCCTCGATGCCTGGGGACGCATGCTCACCGACTGGTACGAGGGTGGCATGCGCTGGTCGCTGGCCCATCCGCGATCGGTGTTCGGTATGGCCGGCGCGTTGTTGGCGGTCACGGTGGTGCTCATTTACACGCTGCCCAAGGAAATCCTGCCGCGCGTGGACGAAGGCGTACTGGTGGCCGCGGTTCAACTCCCCGAGGGCACCAGTATCCAGGCGACCGCCGCGCAGGTGGCGCGGGTGGAAAGCGCCGCGCGGGCGCTTGGTGCAAAAGGCATCTATGCGCGCGTGGGCAAGGCCACCGACGAAGAAGTGCTGGCCGGTGCCGATCCCGGTTCGAGTGCCACCGCGCAGCTCATTGTGCCGGTACCGGCCAGCGCCGATGCCGCCCAGTTTGCGCAGCAGTTGCGGGCGACGTTGCCGGACTTGGCTAAGGGGGCGTTGGCGATCGACTTGGCCGGGCAATCGGAG
>CAIUOO010000169.1 GCA_903900795.1 uncultured Gemmatimonadota bacterium
CACTGGCCGGTATCGAAGCCTCCGTGCTATACAACCTGAACGCCGAGACGCGGCTCCCCGCCCTGGCGATGGTCGCGGATGTCATTCTCCCCGTGGGCGCGATGGCCCCCGACAAGGCGTATCCATCGTTCAAGGCGATCGCCACGAAGACGTTCTCGTGGGCCCGGTTTCACGTGAACGGACAGGTCACGCTGGGCGACGCACCCGTCGCACCGGCAACCACCGGCAGCGTCGCACCGACCGCCGAGCTCTCGCGCTGGTTGGTCGGCGTGGCGGTCGACCGCACCCTCCCGCTCCGCTCGCTCCTCCTCACCGCGGAACTGGTTACCTCGCAGCCCATCGACGCGACCGAACAGACCGCGTGGGACGTGGCCGGTGGCGCGCGCTATCAGCTGAGCCCACGACTCGCCGTCGACGGCGGTGGTGGCTACCGCCTGTCGGGCGACGATGCCGGCTGGTTTCTCACCGCCGGCGCCGCCGTGTCGCTTGGACTCCCCTGGTCTCCCCGCCGCTAACTACGAGCCGATCCCATGATCTCTATCCGTTTGGCGCGCGCTCTCATGACTGCAGCGCTCACGCTCTCCGCCTTGGCCACGCCCCGCACCGCGCAGGCGCAGTGGACCACGACATACGAACAGTTCTATCTCCAGTCCTCGCACAACTGGACATTCCGCAACGAGTACGCGTCGGCCGATCGATTGTTCAATGCCTTCGACTACGGCCACGCGATTCTGTACGAAACGCTCTGGACCAAGCCCAACGCACCCGCGTCGCGTCTTGAGGTAAAGGAATTCGATTACCTCACCAAGACGGTGCTGGTGAAGCCGCCGCGCGTGCCGCTCGAAGAGGCCGCCATCGAGCCCAAGTACGCACAACTCGCGCCCGAAGCGAAGGTGATGTTCGACTGGGCGCATTTGTTGCACCGGCAACTGTACGATGTGCTGGCCGACGAACGCCTCAGCGACGCGCAGCGTGACACCGAAGCGCAGCGGTTGCTGGCGTACTACAAAAGCCGCCCCGACCTCGCATTCAGCTCGAAGCCCAAGACGATGGCGCTGATGCAGGAGCAGTCGTACTCCCTCGCCTTCCGCAAGAAGTATCCGAAGTTCAATGGACTCATCTGGGGCTACCACTGGCTGCAGGTCGGTTTGTACGAACCGCTGCTGGTCGGCAAAACCGTTGCCGCGAAACAAGCCGGTGTGCGCGCCACGGTCGCGCGCTTCTGGCAAATGGTGGACGGCGCACCGACCTCTTTGCCCTACCAGATGCCGATGACGGCAACGGTGGCGCCGGCGTTCGCTACGCGGTTTCCAGAGGCCGCGATCATCTTCGACAACCTGCACTCCATGCATGACGTGGTGTCGGACATTCTGAGTAACGACGCCGTGCCTCGTGACCGCAAGCGCGCCGAGATCCTGCGCACGGCGCGGCTCTATCGCGACGACACGTCGTACGTGATGCCCGTGGCGGCGTGGCTCGCCATGTCGGGACACATGGGCATCGAGAACATGGGCGGGCCATCGGCGGGATTCCTACCGACGCTTCCCACACCCACCGTGACCTCTGGCGCGGTGATGACGCACGACTGGGAGACCGGCGCCATGAAGGGCTTCACGTACGGTTCGGCGGTCGGTGGTGTGGCGTCCGGTGGCGAGCACGCGGGGCACGACATGGCCGCGATGGTCGGCATGGCCATGCCAACGACCGCGCCATCAACGACCACCGCAGCAAACGACAGCGCTGACGTGGCCGCGCTGGTACACCGCTTTCACGACGCTCTCGAACAGGGCGACAGTGTTGCGGCGATCGGACTTCTTGCGGACGACGCCGAGATCCTCGAGAGTGGGTCGGTGGAAACGGTGGCAGACTACCGCGCCCATCATCTGCCCGCTGACATCGCGCTGGCGAGGGCAATCAAGAGCACGCGGTCGCCCCTCCGCGTGCTCGTTCAAGGCGATCTCGCCACCAGCACCGCCACCTCCGTGACCACGGGCACGTTCCGTGACCGCGCGGTCGACTCGGCCGGCGCTGAACTCATCGTGGCCCGACGTACGCCGCAAGGGTGGCGGATCTCCGCCATTCACTGGTCGGCGCGGCGACGTAACTGAGTCCCGGCGCCGCGTTCGCAGGACCGCCTTCGGCCGATTTCCCCGCGGGTCCCTCCTTCCCGCGTGGGGGATCGGTTAGGTTTCTGAAGAAGATTTTTTGACGCCCATCATCGAAGGTTTTGCCCATGTCGGACGTACTGCAGGAATTCTCCTTCGTTGACCGTGGTCGGACGTTCCAGTGTCGTGTCGCCGCGTCGCGCGTCACGGGACCGGATCCGTGGTGGTGGTTCGAGGTGTCCACCGAACAGCACCAACGCCACGCGCCATTCCGCGCTGATCCCGATGACACGCTCGAAGTGGTCCAGCAGCGTATGGTGGCCTACTACGACAATCTGCTCGAGCGTCGCGCCGCCCCGGTGGTCAAGAAATGGAGCCGTCCGGCACCGCAGGCCGCCGCCTCTGCATCGAGCGACGAAGGCTCAGACGTGATCGAGATGGACGCAGAGACAGAAGAAGTCGTGACCGAGATCGAGGGAGAGATCGCGGAACTCGCGGGTGACGACGAAGACGCCCCGGCGGCCTGAGTTGGCGTGAGTGCAGATCACCCTGGCGCGATTGCCGGGGTGGCCACTCCCAGCGCCTGGCGAACCGCCGGCGCCACCACCGTTCCGAACAGTTCGATACTCCGCATGATGTCAGCATGGGCCATCGGTCCCACGCTGAACTGAATCAGCATGCGGTTGTGTCCGAAGAGTTCGTGCTCGAACAGAATCTTGTCGATCACCTGCTGCGGCGCGCCCACCAGCAGCGCGCCACGCGCCGAACGCTCCATGTCGAACTGCCGCTGCGTCGGCATCGGCCAGCCGCGCTCACGACCAATCCGGCCCATCGTTTCGATGTACGGCGGAAATGACAGAGCCACCGCGCGCGCCTCGCTGTCGGCGATGAAGCCGTGCGAGTTGATGCTGACCGGTAGCGTGGCGGGATCGTGCCCCGCACGCTCGGCGGATTCACGATACAGGTTGACGAGTGGCACGAAGCGCTCCGGCGCGCCGCCGATGATCGCGACCGCGAGCGGCAACCCCAGCGTGCCCGCACGCGCGACCGACTGCGGCGTGCCGCCGACGGCGATCCACACCGGCAACGGCGATTGCAGTGGTCGGGGGTACACGCCGCGATTCTCGATGGGCGCACGCAACGAACCCGACCACGTCACGCGTTCCTG
>CAIUOO010000170.1 GCA_903900795.1 uncultured Gemmatimonadota bacterium
CCGGCGAGCTCGTGTCGGTTCACGTAGACGTACTTCCCAAGCTCGATGCCGATGTCGGTCACGATGCCCGTGACGTGCGTCGTCCTGATTTCCAACTGCGAAATCTTGGTGATGACCGCGTTCTGCAGCCCCATCATGAAGCAGAGGAGACTCACCGTGGCCGGCACGAAGAGGCTGTGGATGAGTTGGAGGCGCGCGCCCAGCACGCCGAAGAGCAGCAACAGGGCGGCTTCGACCAACAACGGCAGCGCAAAGGCGCTGGTGAGCCGGCGGCGGCGCGCGTAATTCACCATTACGGCCGTGGTGGCCGCGCCGAGCGTGAAGGCGCAGAGCGCCCCCACGCCCGTCAGGAAGACGGCGGTTTGTCCCAGCACCAGGGCATCGGCCATCGACGAGATGATGCCCGTCATGTGCGACGTGTACTGCGAGACAGCGAGGAACGCGCCCGCATTCGTGGCGCCCGCGACGAAGGCCAACCCGACGCCAAGATGCGTGTTGACACGCGTGGTGCGAACGGTACCGGTGAGGCGCCTCGCATAGTCGATCGGCATACGGTGAACGTTAACGCATGCGGCCCGGCCCACGCGCCTGACGATCGGGACGATCGCGACCTACGCGCGACGGCGAGTCAACGCGCTCCGGCACCGGCCTTCCGTCTCCGCCTCGCGTGAGCGCGGGCGCAGACGCAGATTGCCGCGATCGCGTTCGCGATCACGCGCGCGTGCTTTTCCTGCAGACTTCTCCCGTCTCCCGCCCGCCACCGATGCCGCTGCTCCGCCTTCGCTCCCTGCTGGGGCTCCTGCTGCTGATCGCGCTCTGCTGGGCGCTGAGCCGGAACCGTCGCGCCGTCACGTGGCGGGTGGTCGCGTGGGGCGTGGGCCTGCAAATGCTGTTCGGGGTGCTCGTGCTCCTCACGCCGGCCGGCGCCTCGTTCTTCAGTGCCGTGAACGATGCCCTGCTCGGCATCATGCGCTTTTCCGACGTGGGCGCCCGCTTCCTGTTCGGCGATCTGGTGTTCAACAACATCCCGGTGGGGACCGGCGTGGCGGGCACCAACGGACCGCTGTCGGACACCGGCACGCAGGTGGCGAGAACAGGCGCGTACTTCGCCTTTCACGTGCTGCCCACGATCATCTTTTTCTCGTCGCTGATGGCCGTGCTGTATCACCTGCGGATCATGCAGCGGGTGGTGCACGGCATCGCGTGGGTGATGCAGCGGACGATGGGCACCTCCGGGGCGGAGTCGCTGGCCACCGCCGGTGGCATCTTCGTGGGCCTCATGGAAACGCCGTTGCTGGTGCGCCCCTATCTCGCGCGCATGACGCGGTCGGAAGTGTTCGCGCTGATGGTGGCCGGGCTCGCGTCGATCAGCGGCGGGCTGCTGGTGGCGTACGTGGGGCTGCTGTCGCCGTTGTTCCCGGACATCGGCGGTCATCTGGTGGCGGCGTCGTTCATGTCGGCGCCGGCGGCGCTGGCGGTGGCGAAGCTGTTGTATCCGGAAACCGAAGCGGCCGAGACGTCGCGGGGGCTGCCGGTGGAGTCGGAGGACAGCGCCGATGTGAACCTGATCGATGCGGCCGGCCGGGGCGCCAACGAGGGGCTCTTCATGGCCCTCGGGGTGGGGGCGATGCTGATCGCGTTTATGGCACTGCTGGAAATGGTGCACGCGGGCGAGGGGCTGCTGGGGCGGACGGCGGGCGTGGCCGAGCTGTC
>CAIUOO010000171.1 GCA_903900795.1 uncultured Gemmatimonadota bacterium
ACGGGCACGAAATCACCGCTGCCTGTGGCCGCGTTCACGAACACCACCTGCTGCTTGGTAAAGCCCCCCAGCCACGACGCATACTCGGCGGCCGTGGCATCAGGGCCGGGCAGGTTCACCTTTGACTGCGCCCCTTCGCCGCTGCCGTGGCCCATCAGCATCACGAGCAGCACGTCGCCCGGCTGCACGCGCGACGACAGCGTGAGAAACGCCTGTGCCACGTTCTCGCGCGTGGCGCGCCCCGACGACAGCGCGGTGCGCACGGAGTCTTCGGTGAGCACGATCAAACTGGAATCGCTCACCCCCCAGCGCGTTTTCGCCGCATCGCGCGCCGACTGCGCCGAGGCTTCGAACGAGCGCTTGAACTGTGGCGCGCCCGAGAGGCCGACCACCAACAGCACATGCGTGCGCTGCGCGTGCAACGGCAGCGCGATGGCCAGAGCCAGAGCGCCGTGCATCGCAAGCGTGCGTGCATACCGTGCAAACATTCGTGTCATGCCAGTCCCCTCCACCGCCGATATCCCCACTCCGCGCCAAGCAGCAGTGCCACCAGAAGGAATACCGCCGGCATGTCCCACAGGTCCTTCGCTTCACGCACGGTCACGCCCGCTTCGGTGAAGACGGCGTCCTCGGCCAGCTTGCCGGCCTCGGCCAGCGGGTAGTAGCGACCGCCGGTCTCTTCGGCGATGCGACGCAGCAGCGAGGCGCGCAGTTCCGCCTGCGCCACATCGGCGCCGCGCTCGTCCACCAGCAACGAGCTCGTGGCCGTCTGCACCGAATCGCGACCACGGGTGGCCACGGCATCGAGCACGTAGCGACCGGTGTCATTCGGGGTGAAGCGCGCGGCGTAGGTGCCGTCCTCACGCAATGTCCACTCCAGCGGCACGTTCTGCGTGGTGCCGGTGGGCGATGTGACGGTTACGGTGACCGTGGCATCGTTCACGTCGGTGAAGAACGGCGTGCTCACGCGCGCGCGCAGCGATACGGGCTCACCCGGGGCCACGCGCGACGGCGACGCCGCGATTTCGAAGGGTGCCGACGCTTCGTCCACCATCCAGCGCACCAGCTGACGCCAGAGCGTTTGATGCGTGACGTCGTCCACTGGTATCGCTGTATCCATCTTCCATAACCAGCTGTCCTGCACCCCGAACACGGCGCTCATGCCGCGCCCGTAGCGCTGCCACGACAAAATGGGGACGTCGCTGCGTCCGCCTTCGGCGGTACCGGCCAGCAGCATAGTAGCGCCAGCGCGCAGCGCACCGAGGCGGTTCACCGTGGTGAGCGCGGGCAGCGAATCCCAGCGCGTGCGCGATGACGCCAGTGTGGAGCGCAGCTGCAACGCCGCATGCACTTCACCTGCGCGCGTGGGGCGCACCATGACGGGCGTGGCCGCACCATCCACGTTGATGCTGCCGGCTGAAATCGTGAGCGGCAGTACGTCGGCCAGCGGCGTGCCGGCATAGCCGCCCTCTGACAGCGACGCGCGGCCACCCAGCACCATCAGGCCGCCGCCGCGTACGCTCACGAAGTCGGCCAGCATGCGCAGCTGGTCGGTGGTGAAGAACGACGCTTCGATGCTGCCCAGAATGATCGCGCGATAGCCGAAGAGTTCTTCGCGGCTGGTGGGGAAACCGCCCAACAGATCGAGACTGTCG
>CAIUOO010000172.1 GCA_903900795.1 uncultured Gemmatimonadota bacterium
GAGCTGTCGGGCGCGACGCTGGCAATGCGCGTCATCGAGCCGCTGTGCACTTTCGTGTGCGTAAGGCCGAGCGCTTCCATCTTCTGCCAGACGCGCCGGATTTTGATGCGGTCGAGCACCAGATTTGTCGCGGTGTTGTCGCTCAGCGTGCTCATGAGATACGCCACGTCCCAGAGCCGCAGCGTGAGGGGGGCGCGCAGATACTGCAGCTGACCTGCGCCGCCGACTTTATCGATGTCGGTGAGCACGATCGGATCATCGAGGGTGAGCTGCTTCTGCTCGGCCAGGTCGAACAGCGTCACGAGAATCGGTACTTTGATCAGCGAGGCGGTGGGGAAGGTCTCGTTGCCCCGTTGTTCGAGATGCTCACCGGTGTCGAGGTTGGTGATGCTGTAGCCGACCACCCCATGGTGCGCCGCTGACAGACTGTCGAGCGCGCGGCGGAGTACGGCCGATTTCGCCGTCTGGGCGCCGACAGAGGGTGACCAGACGGCGAGTGACATCGCGCTCCACAGCGCGAGCGCGGCGGAAGCCAGGCGGCGGGGACGGGCGGGCATCGGGGGAGACTCCGGCAAGAGGGTCAGAGGGTGGTCCTCCAGAAATATGCGCGCCGTGCGGGAGCGGCGGCCCGGTGGCGGTGCCGCACTGACGGTCGTTTCCGCTAAGTTCGGTCACATGCTCGGAAAGCGGAGGCGCTGATGGAGATCTACAAGCAATTCACCTTTGAAGCCGCGCACCGGTTGCCGAATGTGCCGCCGGGGCACAAGTGCGCGCGGCTGCATGGGCACTCGTTCGAGGTGACCGTTCACGTGCGGGGGCCGTTGTCGGCGCACGACGGATGGGTCATGGACTTCGCCGACCTGAAGGCAGCGGTGAAGCCCATCATCGA
Organism: uncultured Gemmatimonadota bacterium; assembly: GCA_903900795.1. GTDB lineage: Bacteria > Gemmatimonadota > Gemmatimonadetes > Gemmatimonadales > Gemmatimonadaceae > Gemmatimonas. Next base: position 890 of record CAIUOO010000172.1, read on the forward strand.
TGAGCTCGATCATTACTACCTCAACGACATCGCCGGTCTCGAGAATCCGACCAGCGAAGTCATTGCGCGGTGGATCTGGCGTCGTCTCGTGCCCACGCTGTCCGGTCTCAGTCAGATTGTGGTGCGCGAAACGTGTACGTCGGGGTGCGTGTACCGCGGCGAGGATGAGTAGCGCGCCAGGCAGCGTAGCCTAGCGGTGACCCCAATCCTTCAGGATCTCGTCGAGATCGAGATCCGGTGCGAGGAAACAGCCGTGTCCGTGTCCGTGCAGCACGCGCATGATGGCGTTGGGGACGCGCGCGGACATGTAGGCAGCTTGCTTGACCGATGGAATCAGGTGGTCCTCATCGGCGGCGAGGAACAGCGTAGGTATGTGGATGTCTTTGAGTCGCCGCCGCACGTCGTAGTGCGTGAGGATACGCAGCCGATTGATGTAGCCGATTCGCGTGGTGGCGCGGGTAAGCAGGAGGAAGCGGTTGATCTCGTCGCGGTGGGTATGCGATGAGTGCAAGCGCGTCGCGGTCAGCCGGCGGACGATCCGCATGGTGCCCCACGGAACGATGCGCGCCGCGGTGATGGCTGCGTACAGTTTGATCTTCGGTGTGATGCGCGAAAACGAATTCAGGATGACCAGCGCCCGGACGCGTTCCGAATACGCCAGTGCGAAGCTCATGGCCAGTGCGCCTCCGAACGATTCGCCGACCACAATGGCCGGCGTGCCGTCGGGTACGGCGTCGTCAAGGTGGCGGGCGATCTCGGCCACCAAGGTGTCCATGCTGAGCGCATCATCGCGCAGCCGGAAGGTGATTACGCGGAAACGGCGCGCTAATAGGCGCGCCTGTCGGTAAAAGAGCAGACCTGTGCCGTCGAGACCGGGTATATAAATCAGTGGTGGCCCTTCGCCCTGAACGTGACAATGTTCAGGGTGGTGCGACTCGGGAACAATGTCCCCACGGTCACTCACCGCTGCTTTTCCGGACTTCTCATGCGCAACGCTCTGCGAACGGCTGAATGACTGCGACATCGCGTGGTATGGCTCGGCTCCTGTGGGCCTCGGCGTCGGTTGTGTTCGTGGAAATGATCATCACCGGCCTCGCGCTCGCTCCTGCACTGCTGTTCATACATTGGCAGTCCACCTGGCCCTTGTCCACATGGATTCGCCTGACGCTGGCCTCGGTGGGCTTCGCCCCAGTGTATCTGGTATGCGCCTGCTCGCTGATGCTCTACTCCGCGCTCGCGACCAAAGCACTCGGGTGGCGTACGCCCGCCAACGTGGAACTGCCACTGGCGGACTTCAGTTGGCCGGTGCTGAACTGGGGACGCTATTTGATCACCATCCATGTGGTCCGTGTCTTCGCGGGCCCCGCGTTCCGTTCGACGACCGTCTGGAATTGGTACATGCGGCTCAACGGTGCGCGCCTTGGCCGCAACGTCTGGGTGAACAGCCTTGCGCTGATGGACCACAACTTGCTCGACTTCGCCGACGGCGTCGTGATCGGCTCCGATGCCCACGTCTCGGGCCATGTGGTCGAGCGCGGCATTCTGAAGACGTCCTCCGTCCGACTTGGCCGCGATACGCTGATCGGGATCGGCAGTGTGGTTGGTATCGGTGTCGAGTCCGGCAACGGTGTGCAGGTCGGTGCGCTGAGTGTCGTGCCGAAATTCACCAAACTCGAAGCCGGTGGCGTGTACGTTGGCGTGCCGGTGGCGCGAGTGCGCTGACAGGCTGCCACGGCCACCGCCACGGCCACGGCCACCGCAACAGCCAGAACACGGAGACCACAGATCCTCACAGAACCAACACGGATAAGATGAACAGCGCATTTGGCTTATCTGTGTTTTTTCCGAGTAATCCGTGATCTCCGTGTTCTGGCTGTTGCGGTAGCTGTTGCGGTAGCTGTTGCGGTAGCTGTTGCGGTGGCCGTTATCAAAATGCCCGCCTGACGAACCTTGATTGCGTCAGTAGAATTCCTGACATCGTAGGACACTCCGCCCCTCACATCCGGACTCATGGCTGCTTCCAGTCTGCTCGCTCTGATCGATGACATCTCGACGCTGCTCGACGACGTCGCGGTGCTCACGAAGGTGGCGGCGACGAAGACGAGTGGAGTGATGGGCGATGACCTCGCGCTGAATGCAGAGCAGGTGTCGGGGGTGCATGTCGATCGGGAGTTGCCGGTCGTGTGGGCCGTGGCCAAGGGGTCGTTCGTCAACAAGCTGATTCTGGTGCCGGCGGCGCTGCTGATCAGCGCGTTCCTGCCCGCGGCGATCATGCCGCTGATGATGATCGGCGGTCTGTTCCTCTGCTTCGAAGGCGTCGAGAAGCTCGCGCACAAGTACCTGCATCAGGACGACGACTTGCACCACGGTGAACTGCTCAAGGCCGTGGCCGATCCGACCGTGGATCTGGTGGCCTTCGAGCAGGACAAGGTCAAAGGCGCCGTGCGCACCGACTTCGTGCTGTCAGCGGAGATCGTGGTGATCACGCTCGGCACCATGGCCACCGCACCGCTCATACAGCAGGTGGTCGCGCTCAGTGCTGTGGCGATCGGGGCCACGGTGCTCGTGTATGGGCTGGTGGCGGGTATCGTGAAGCTCGATGACCTTGGGCTCGCGCTGCATCGTCAGACGGATGCGACCGCCCGTGCCGTGGGTGCGTTCGTTCTGCGCGCGGCGCCGCTGCTCATGAAGAGCCTCTCCGTGCTTGGCACGGCGGCCATGTTCACCGTCGGTGGCAGCATCATCGCGCATGGCGTGCCGGCGATTGAGCACATGGTGGAAGGCGTGGGTCATTCGCTCACGGAACGCAGTGCCGTGCTCGCGTTCATCGGCACCACCGTCATCGACGCCCTCGTCGGTCTCGTGTCCGGTTCGGTAGCGGTGATGCTGTTTATAGGGGCCAAAAAGGTGGCCGGGAGGAAGTAGCGCCGACGCGTTAGCGCGCGGGCTTGGGGGTCGTGGGGGGAAGGGGCTCATCGCGATCCACTGCCCCCCAGTCGCGTTTCGGCGCGCCGCGCTTCGGTCCTTCACGCGGCTTCTCCTTCGTGACCGGCTTGGCCGGGAGGCGTTTGCGCCCCTGGCCTCCTTTGCCGCCTTTCATCGCCGCCGACCTCGCGAAGATGTGGTCCTTGATCTACGTGGCATAGCTGTCGCCGATCCCAGCAATGCCATTGAGCACATCGGCACCGGCGTGGCCATGACGAGCGCAACGCAGATCGTACGGATTAGGCGCATGAGCGAGTCCGACCAGAGGGTGAGTGTGGGTGCGACAGGAATTCTAGCCGCCCCCGGTTCATTGTCCGGGCCGCTCGTATGCGCTTTCTTTGCGGATATGGTGCCCGCGCCGTTCCCGCCGTTTGACCCCGAGCAGTTCAGCGTCCTTCGCGCCTTCCTGCGATGGTCGGCGCGCCGAGCGTTGCGATGGTTCTATCGGGAGACGGTGGTCGTGCAGATGGGGGTGGTCCCGGAATCGGGGCCGGTGTTGTTTATCGGCAACCACCCGAACGACCTGCCCGACGTGCTGCTGGGGCTTCAGGCGTGTCCTCGGCATGTTCGTTATCTGGCCACGATCGCCGCCGGCGCCGCCGGCGCGGCCGGCAAAGGCTACGAGGCCATGGGGGTCATCCCGGTCACCCGGGTCCGTGACGCACGAAAAATGCGGGCCATGGGCGTCGACATGGCCGCCGTGAACGCCGAAGCGGGCCGCCGGATGGCACAGGCGTTCGCTCAGGGGCACGTGGTGGGTGTCTTTCCGCAGGGGGGCGTGCATGACAACCCGCAAATTGGGCGATTGCGTACAGGTGTAGCCATGATGGCGCTCGAAGCGCTTGATAATGGCTCGGTATTTGACATTACAGTCGTTCCGTTCGGAATCCAGTACGAGGCCCCGCGTACTGGTGGATCCGACGCCATGGTGGTGGTCGGGCGCGGCTGGTCGCTGCGGGGATGGCGCGCGGAACGGCTGGCTCAGGGGCTCGAGGCTGGGGTCTCGGCCCTCACCGACCAGCTCCGCACATCGCTCGTGGGCGTCACGCGCAACGCCCCCGACTGGGAGTCGCGCACCGAGTGCGACGAACTGGTGGCCGCCGTGGCCGCCGTACAGCCACCGTCGGCCACCGCATCGCAGGCGCCGCTGCTGGAGCGGGCCGCCCGCCTGGTGCCGCTCGCCGAGCAGTTGGTGGCGAACCGTCGCTCTGATGCCGCTACGCCGCACGCCGGTCGCGTGCATACGTTCGTGTCCGAACTTTCCCATGTCGTGCACGAAGCCGGCGGCCTCCGCACCTCGGCTCGCGACCATGCCCGTGTGTTGCAGGGCGCCGGCGTGCCTGCCGAAGCCCGTCTCACGCCGATCTGGGCGCTGGTGCTCATGACGCCGGTGGCGCTCATCGGGTGGCTCACGCATGGCCCGATCTTCTGGTTGGTGTGGCGACTGGCGCATCGGTTCGCGAAGGCCCGCGCCGACGTGGTGGCCCGCGCGTTCGTGCCGGGACTGCAGCTGGTCGCCGCGTGGTACCTGCTGCTGGCCGTGGCCGCCCTCGCCGCGCTGGTGCTGACTGGCCACGCCAGTTGGCTCACCGTCGTTCTGCTGCTGCTCGTGACCCAGCTTCCCACGGCGGCCGATGTGGCTGTGGCCTGGCGCGACGGATGGCGTGGGCGCGCGCTGGTGTGGCGGGTGCAGCGCTGGCCCGCCCCGCGCCGCGCCGAGGTGGTGCGCGCGGCGACGGCCCTTGCGCACGAGTGGCGAACGGGCCCGTGAACGGGGTGACAGGCGCGTTATCAGCCGGCTCCCATTACTCTCACGAATGACCGTTTTTGCACATCTCCTGCAGGCGCAGGCATGACACTTATCTCGATCGGTAACGCGCGGGTGGATTTCGGCGCGACCGAGATCTTTCGCGACATCTCGCTTACGGTCGGCTCGGGCGACCGCTGGGCCGTGGTCGGACGCAACGGCACGGGCAAAACCACGCTGGTCCGCCTGATCACCGGCGACCTGACGCCCACCAGCGGCTCCGTGGCGCGTATGCCCGGACTGCGGGTCGCCCTGATGGACCAGCACCGTCGTTTCCCCGATGGCATGTCCCTCTGGGAGATCGTGGCCGACGCGTTTGGTGATCTGCGGTCGCTCGAGGCGTCGCTGGCCACGCAGGCGGCGAATCTCGAGCATGATCACGGCGAAGAGGCGATGGAGAAGTACGGCCGCGATCTCGAGCGGTTTGAACGCGAGGGTGGCTATCAGATGGCCGCCAAGGTCGACGCGGTGCTGATGGGTGTCGGCTTCGATCCTGAGGCCGCAAGGGCCACCAGCATCGGCACGCTCAGCGGCGGTGAACGGGGACGCGTGGCCCTGGCCCGTCAGCTCGCCACGCCGGCCGAAATCCTGCTGCTCGACGAACCGACGAATCACCTCGATCTCGAAACGACGGCGTGGCTCGCGCAGTATCTGCGCGACACCGCTCGCACCGTGATCTGCATCAGCCATGATCGCGCGTTCCTCGCGGTGATGGCCAATCATGTGCTGCACTTCGAGGGTGGCTCC
>CAIUOO010000173.1 GCA_903900795.1 uncultured Gemmatimonadota bacterium
GTCCGAAACCCGCCGCGGCCGCACCGGTGGCACCGTCTTGGCACGCCCGGCTGATGCGATCTCGCTGGGCGATGTGTATCACGCGATCTACGACGATCCGGAGCTGCTCCCCCTGCACGCTGATCCGGACCCGCGCTGTCCCGTGGGCGGCGCCATTTGCCTCGCCTTGCTCGCGCCGTTCGCCATGGCCGAGGCGACGATGGTGGACGCGCTGCGGACCACAAGCATCGCGACCGTGGCCGCGTCCGTGGCGGCCAGCGTCGCAACCACGCGAGCGAGGCGGCGGCTACGGGAAGAGCGCGCGTCGCCCGTCGGGTGAGGTGTACATGCCCCGGCTCGAATGGCCGACGCCGGGCACTTCGACAAGCCGATGCGCATGCCCCGGGTGTCGCGCATTCATGTAATCGATCAGGGTGCGCCCCCGCTGAAAACGCCGCGCCCCCTGCAGAGTGGCGCCGCAGCTGACGTCCAGATCGGTCGTCAGTGTGTCCGCCGTGCCGACCATGACGGTCATCTGGCGACTGACCAGATGCTGCTTCACCAACGACGTCGCCACGGCATTCGCGAACGTATTGCGATTCTGCAATCCGTAGTGCCAGTCGTCGTAGTCGGGGCAGCTCGCCACGGCGGCGGGAACGGCAAAGGCCCCATCCTTCGCCCGCTCGGGGCCGAGGTAGAGCCACGTGGAGGGATTGGCCGCGACGTAGCGCACGGCGATGCCTTGGAGCGTCGGCTCAATCCCACTCGTGGCGGCAAACCGGTGCACCAATTGAGCGCCGGCGGAATGCCCCGTGACCACAATGCGCGAGAGTCGTGGGAACCGTGTGCGATTACCAAGCCTCGCGAGAATCGTATCGATCGCCGAGTAGGCGCTCAGGCGCGGCAGCGGGCCCGCGCTGCTGGACAAATCACCCACGCGCCATCCGTTGCTGGTCCAGTACGGCTCATCCGCGGCGGGCGCATCGTCGAGCGTCTGGAATCGCGGCGCAATGATCACCGTCGACTGCAGCCGACTGGAGAGGGCGGCCGCTTCGGCCATCGTGGTGAAGTAGTCGTCCGCGTTGCGCTCGGTGCCGTGCACGACCACAACCGCCTCGGTGACCAGCGAGTCACCTTGCGCCAGTGCGAAGCTTTGGAAGCTCGGCACGAACCGCCCCGGCGCGATCTCAATGCGCACGGCGCACCGCGTGCCCCCGGCCGTACAGGGCGCTCGACTCGCCACCGGGAGCCCGATGGCGTCGGCGCCGCCGCAGCCCGACGCGCTCGCGACCACCGCCAGCACCACGCACAGGACGCGGCGTGCGCCGCCGACGACGCGTTCCCTCATCGGGCGGTCCATTGCCTATCCTCACCAGGTTGCATCACCGACGCACCGGCCCGACGATGCGCCACGTCGCCGGATCTTCCATACCGATCAGCCAGACCGAGTAGCCACGCAGCGCATGGCGGCGCACGAGTTTGAGCTTTGATCGGAACGCCCGCGCATCCTCGATCCACGCGTGCTCGAACACCCCGTCCCGCTCCCACATCGCCACCCACGCCTGCTGGGTCGCGTCCCAGCGCGGCGTCGCGCCAGCATCACGCAGGATCGTCATCAGGGACGGATAGGCGATATCATCGCCGAGGGCACGCGACGCACCGGATTTCGGGTCGTAGTGGGGGTACCAGTAGTCGGAGTACGCGGCGAGGCCGAGCGACAGCTTGGCCGGCGGCACGCCTTGGGCCAGCGCATAGGTCAACCCGGCCACCATCCACGGGTAGCCCGCCACCGGTCCTGGCGTCGACCCGCCGGTATGCTGAGCGTACGTCATGTACGAGAGAAAATCGAGCACATCTGCCAATGCCTTGAGGTCATATGCGCCCCGCCAGTAGTCGGCCATCCACTGGTGATACGGCAGCGTGCCACGAGATTCGCTGCTGCGCGGCACCACAGCGGCGGAGAGCTGGCACCCGGCCCGATGCACCGAGTCTGCCGTTTCACGCGCAAACGCCGTGAACGCGTCCCGATCGCTCACGTGGAGATTCTCGAAGTCGAGTTGCAGCCCGTACAGCGACTGCTCACGACAGAGCCGGGCCATACTGTGCGCTGCGGCCGTGCGTGCCTCCGCGTTGCTCACGAGGTGATGCAGAATTCCAAGGTCGAACCCGGGGTTCATGACCAGCGGCATGAGCTTCACGCCGTGCTTCGACGCAATCGCCACGATGCGGGGGTCGGTACCTCCCCGGATCGTGCCGCTGCTGTCGATCGAGTACACTTGCGGGGCAATCACGCTCACGTGCCGGGCGTTGGCTTCGAAGCTGGCGATCCCCTCGGCATTGTTGCGGATGTACCAGATCGCCTCTGGTGCCTGGGCGCCGACGGGTCGACACGCCAGAACGAATCCCAACCCGAGGCAGCGCAGAAACGACCAGTGATGGTTGCTCACCACGCACCTACTGAAAAAGAATCGTGGTCGGCAGGCCAAGCTTGGCCGCCTTGGCACTGAACGCCGCCAGTTCATTCGCCACCAGCTGACTGAATTGCCCCTTCAGGGTGTCGAGTTGCGTGCGCAACATGCCGTACACCGCCCCCTGCTGATCGGTGGGACGGAAGTCAGCACTCGACGCCGCCACATCGCTGCCGACCGACGCCAGCTTTTCGTACAGCTGATTCGGCGTGCGGAACGCATCTTCGCGTGCTCCCGTGAGCGTGATGTCGTACAACTTGCTCTCGATGGCGATCACGCGCTTCTCGATCACATCGATCTCTTTCAGGAACGCCTCGGCGTCGGCCAGCTTGGGATCGCGGCCAGGGGACGGGCCGAACTCCTTCGCGTCCTTGATCTTCTCGCGCAGCATCGAGCGCAACTGTTCGAAGCCGCGGCGGCTCCACTCTGACTCGTCGATCAGGGCAACCGTTTCCGACAGCGCATCGCGAATACGAAGCGCCAGCGTGACCTGAGCGACGATATCGGCATCGGTCCCTTCGCTATTCGGATCGCGACGTACCTCCAATGACTGCCGGAGGGTGTCGCGGCCCCACACCATCGCGACGGTGTACCTCCCCGGCGCCACCAACGGCCCCACCTGTCCGCCAACCAGATCGAGGTCCCACGGCACCAGCGGACGCGAATCCAGCACGCGCAGGGCGGTGTTCCCTGGTGGTGCGGTGCGCAGCTTGGCCTTGCGCGGCCCCTCGTGACGGAGGTCCCACAGTGCACGATTCAACCCACGCTTCGGCGGCGCCGACGCGAACGTGCGGATCATCGCGCCGGATGCATCGTAGACGCGAAAGCGCACGGAGTCCGGTGCCGTTGAGTCCTTCGGCATCTCACCGATCGCAAAATTGATCGTCGCCGCGAGCGGCGGGTCTTCGCCGCCCACCAATGAATTGGTGGGTGACGTCGGCGTGGCGATCTTGCGAAAGCGATAGGCAGCGCGCAGTGGCAACAGCGCCGCGCGTTTCGTGGACAGGGAGTCCGACAGGGAGCGCAGATAGCTGATGTCGTCGGCAATCCAGAACCCGCGGCCGTAGGTCGCCACCACGAGGTCATGGAAATGGCCCTGAATCTGCAGCCAACTCACGGGGGCGTGCGGCAGCGATCCGTTGATTTCGGTGAAGTGCGCGCCGTCGTCGAGCGACACATACAACCCGTTCTCGGTGCCGGCGTACAGCATCCCTTTCCGGACCGGATCCTCGCGCACCACGTGCACGTAACTGAACACGCTCTTCGGGATGTCACCACCGAGCTTCGTCCAGGTCTTCCCGAAATCGGTGGTCTTGTAGATATACGGATCGCGATCGTTGATCAGGTGCGCATCAACGGCCACATAGGCCGTACCGGCGTCGTACTTGCTTGGCTCAATCGCCGACATCGTACTCCACTTCGGCAGCCCGGGCATATTGGCCGTCACGTTGGTCCACGACTTGCCGCCGTCGCGCGTGATATGCAGCAGGCCGTCCATGGTACCAGCCCAGATCAGGTCCTTCACCAGCGGCGACTCGGCAATCGCAAACAGCACCGTCACGTTCTCGACAAACAGGTTGTCGATCACGACACCGCCGGACGACTGCTGCTTGGTACTGTCGTTCGTGGACAGATCGGGGGAGATGAGCGTCCAGCTCTGTCCGCCGTTCGTGGTCTTGTGCACGAACTGCGATCCCACGTACACCGTGTTGTGATCGTGCGGTGAGATCGTGATCGGAAAGGTCCACTGGAACCGGTACTTGAGGTCCTTGGGCGCAACGCCGTAGCCCGCTTCCGGCCACGGCTCCACCGCACGCGCCATCTTCGTCTGCAGGTCAAAGCGCTCGAGGCCGGCGTCGTAGCAACCACTCCAGACCGTACGCTGGTCGATGGTGTCGGGCACCGCCCACCCGCTTTCGCATCCGCCCACGGCGCTCCAGACGCCGATGGAACGCGAGCCACGCGAGTTGCTCGGTCCACCGTACGAATAGCCGTCCTGCCGATTGCCGTACAGGTTGTACGGAATCTTCGTGTCCGTGGCCACGTGATACATCTGCGCATTCGGCAGCGCGATGCGCGTAAACGACTTGCCGCCGTCGATGGTGATGCCCACGCCACCGTCGTCACCGACCACGAACCGATCAGCGTCCGATGGATCCCACCAGATGTCGTGCAAGTCACCCCCCGCGCGCGGCGGGTTCGGCATCTTGGTGAGCCCGCCGTCGGTGGTGCCCACGAAGCGCACGCCGACGAAGAACACCTTGTCAGCGTTGTTCGGGCTCACGCCGAAGCGGGTGTAATACTGGGGCCGCTCCAACAGGTCGTGATCGCGATTCACCGAACGCCACGACTTCCCGCCGTCATCGGAGCGATAGAACGCCGGCTCCTTCATTTCGATGAGCGCGTACACACGCTGCGGATCGCTGCGCGACACGCCGAGTCCGATCTTGCCCATCGTGCCGATCCTCGGCAGCCCCCGGCCCCACCCCTGGCCGTCAGCGGCGGCACCCAGCCGCACCCAGCTGTCGCCGCCATCGCGCGACATCCAGATGCCGCTGCCGTTGCCCCCAGAGTGCTTGTCCCACGGCACGATGTACTGCTGCCAGCTGGCGGCAAAGAGCACGCGCGGATTGGTGGGGTCCATGACCACATCAATTATGCCCGTACTGTCATTCACAAAGAGCACCTTCTTCCACGTCGTGCCGCCGTCCATCGTACGCCACAAGCCACGATCGGCCTGCGGCCCATACCCGTGCCCCTGCGCGGCGGCATACACGATATCGGCGTTGGTCGGATGTATGAGCACGCGCCCAATGCGTCCGGTATTCTCGAGGCCCATACGGGCCCAGTGTTGCCCTGCGTCGGTCGACCGATAGATGCCGTCCCCGATCGACACGTTACTGCGCAGAAACGTCTCGCCGGTGCCGAACCACACCACGTTCGGATCGCTCGGCGCCACGGCGATGGCACTTACACTGGCGACACGAAGCGAGTCGGTGACCGGCGTCCAACGGATGCCGCCGTTGGTGCTCTTGAACAGGCCGCCGCTGGCGGCCCCGGCGTAATAGGTTTTGTACTCACCAGGCACGCCCGCCACCGCAATCACGCGATTGCCGTCAGGGCCCACGAAGCGCCACGAGGGCACTTTGATGAAGGCCGTGTCGAGGCCGGGCGCCCGCACGGCAGACGACGCGGGAGTCGGGCGTTGGGCCGGGAGCAGACTGGCCGTGGCGACCAGGAGAAGGCCTGCAAGTACGAGACGCATGGACGGTGCGGCAGAGGGAGGACGGCAAGGATCCCGTCCAATGTGGCGAGCGACAGCGCTGGGCGCGAGCGGTCGGTGCGCGACCGCTCGCTACCGCGCGACGCGTCGGAAGACCCGGGCGCCGGTCGTCGCGAACCGGCTGTCGTAACTCCCCACCAACGAGTCGCCCGCCAGCCGCGCCGTGAGCACCGACACCGTATCCGCACTCGAGCCGGCGGCCAGCGTGACCAACCGGAGACTCTCACCTCGCAGCGTGCCAAGCACGAAACGACGCAGCGCGGTGACCTCTCGCCCGCTGACCGAGCTCACGGTCGGCCCCTCCACGTCCACCCAGAGATCCAGCTCGGCCGTGGCGCCGGCACTCGTGACGCCGCGCCAGCGCGCATCCAGCGGAAACCGTATGCGCTCGGTGACCGACACCTCCCGGCGCAGCATGTTGACCACACTGCCAAAGACACCGAGTCCACCACGCACACTGCTGATCAGCCCCGTGCCGCCGAACGGGTCGTTCCCCGAACGGTTGTAGTCGTAGAAGTTGGCATCGACCGCCACGACGCTCGCGGTTTGTACGAACCCCGGAAACCAGACGGATGGCAATCCCGGAGCGAAGTAGTTGCGCAGCCCGCCCGACAACGTGAACTGGGTCGAGTCGGCAAAGAGCGCCCACGCTCCGTAGGGCGTTTCGACGCGAATGACATACGTGCGCGCGTCGCGAACGGCGCTCCACCGCAGCTGCAGCGTATCGCGACTGCGATCCAGCACAACCGGCGTGCCCAGCGCACCGGCACCAACGGTCCATCCGGGGGGCGCCCCCGGCACCCGCGTTTCGCCCGAGACTTCACGGGCATCAGCCGTACGGAGGCGAAGGCGATAGCGGCGCCCGGGCTGCAGCGCGAGCAGCGAGCGCGGCACCACATAGCGGCCCGTGCCACGCCCGCGCACCAACGTTTCGACCGCCCGCACCCCGACACTGTCGCCGTCGGTCAGCAGTCGCACGTCGGCGCCCGAAATCGGCGAACCACCGGCGGTGCGAATGGGATCGAGCGCGTCGAACTTGAGGCCATCGTTGATGTCCACGCGCCCGGTCAGGGACGACTCCACCAGCACCACTTGTTCCGGCGCATCCGGATTCAACACGGAGTGCACGACGATCGCGGCGGTGGGCGATGCGACTTCCACCGGCGTCGACTCACAGGCCGCCAACATGATGGCCGCGAGGAGGCCGCCAATCCATCGCGCGTCGGCTACCATGAGACGGTCACTCCAGCCGTAGGGATAAACGGAAACTGCGAGATCGCGGTACGGGTGGGTGGATTGTCGCTGTAGTCGAAGAAGTAGGTGAACACATTGCGCGCATTGTACGCGTTCACAATCGACACATACGGTGCCCATGTGCGCTTGCCGGACTTCGTGCGCGTCACGCTGAGATCCAGGCGCTGAAAGAGCGGGAAGCGCGCGCCGTTTCGGGCGCCACCAATGGGCTCCCGGGGCACCTCAAGATTCCCGGTGTTGAAGCTGTTCGTGATAGGATCGTACCGTCGCCGGACCAACTGCCCGACCACATCGGTAAACGGCGTGCCCGAACCCAGTCCGACCCGCGCGCCGTAGCTCCAGGCGCCACCGCGACGATACGACGTGACCACATTCAGATTGTGCCGGCGATCTTGCACCGGAGCAAATCGTCCGTCCGCTCCATCTCGCCAGTTCACGGCGAACGAATACGCAATCCATCCTGACAGCCGTTCGCTCTCGAGCTGTCGCACCAACAGATCGGCGCCGTACGATTGACCGGTGGTCACAATGAACTCGTCACCGCGCACGTCGGGGTCGTTGAACAGGTTGGACGACGGCAGGTGATTGTAGCGCTTCGCCCAGCCTTCCAGTCGTACGAAGCGCGTGCCGCCAAACCATTGCTCCCCGCCCACGCTGCCCTGCCACGCGCGGGCCACGGGGGTGTTGCGATCGGCCGTGAGCCAGAAATCGAAAATGCGAACGGGGGCCTGTTCGTTGCGCAGCGCGGGCGTCCACTGCGTGGTGCCACCACCGGCGATCGTGAGCGCCAGATTGGGATTCGCGAACCACTTGAGCGAAAGACGCGGCGACAAGCCGGACCACCCGGTGCCCGTGACCGTTTCCCCGCGGAGACCGGCGCGCGCCACCACGCGACGACTACGGACCGTGTGATCCACATACAGCGAGGCCGCCGAGGGCCGCTGGCCAACGGCGAGGATGGGATCGAGCGATGCCGCTGCCGTGACATCGTAGCGCGTGCGAAGCCCCGACCATTCGTAACCCACCAGTGTTTCGTGCGCACCGCGCCAGCGCGACGCTTCGCCCCACACCCGCGCGTCTCCCAACTGATTTCTGAAGCGCAGCGAACCGGAGCCAAGATCGAGCGTCGTACCGAAGCCAGTCCACGACACGCGTTGCATGACGCGCGTGGAGTCGCCGCCCCACCGTGCACCGAGGGGCTGCGTGTACGCCACGCCGAGCAGCGTGTTGCCCCAGTCGAACAGCAGCTGGCCGCCGCCCGCCTGCGTGGAGTCGCCGAACGACGCCAACGACGCATCGAGCACGTCTTTGCCGCCGTACAGCGTGACCGACAGCGCACCACCGTTGGGCAACCGATGCCGCACGTGCGCCTGCATATCCGTGAAGTAGTACGGCAATTGCCGTTCGCTCAAGAGCGATACAAAACGATCGGCGTAGGTGCGACGCGCCGCCACATTCCAGCTCGTCGAACCGCGCACGGTGCCACCCAACGACAGCGTGCTGGCCAACACCGAGACCGACGCGGCGCCGTGCACGCCGCTGCGCTCTTCGGTTTTGGGCACCACGCTCAACACGCTCGAGAGCCGAGAGCCGTAGCGCGCGGGGAAGCCACCGGGCAGCAACTCGAACTCGCCCACGGTTTCGTCGATGAACGTGCCGAACAGTCCGCCGAGGTGAAACGGATTGTAGATCGGGAAGCCGTCGAGGAGCACCAGATTCTGATCGCTCTCACCGCCGCGCACGTTGTAGCCGGCGGTGAAGTCATTCGTGGCCACGACACCGGGGAGCAACTGGACCACGCGCAGCACATCAGGCTCGCCGATCACCGGCACCCGCTTGAGCGTTTCGCCACGCACGTTCACCACGCCGGGAGTGCCCGAGAGCCGGAACTGATCGCGCTCGGTGGCCGCCGCGGCCACCTTCACCGCTTGGAGTTGCGCCGTGGACGGCGCCAGCGATACGGTGATCGTGGTGGTGTCTCCGGCGCGCACGGTGACGGACACCGTATCCGTGCGATACCCGAGGCGCCCAATAATGATCTGCGCGGTTCCCGCCGGCACGTCGCCCAGCAAAAAGCGGCCGTCGTCGCCGGTCACAGTGCCTCGGCGCGTGCCGCGCAACACCACCGCGGCGGATCCGATCGGCGCGGTGGTGGTCGCCTCAACGACACGTCCCTGAATCGTGCCGAGCGAGTCGGCACGA
>CAIUOO010000174.1 GCA_903900795.1 uncultured Gemmatimonadota bacterium
ACGTCCTTCAGGTTCTCCCCGATCTGGCCTTCGAACTGCGACGCGTACTCGGCCGAGCCGCCGCGAATCACCTGCTTGCTGAAGTCGATCTTGTCGGCCACCCGCGTGTCGCGAATCGTTTCCGCCGCTTCGCCCAGCTTGCCGGCCGCCTTGGGCTGATCGCGACGGGCCTCACGGGCCAGGCGATCGGCGTCGGCTTCGAGTGTGCGCACGTCGTTGCCCAACGCGTCTTTCTGCTCGCCCAACCGCCGCTGCTGTTCGTTGCGCGTGTTCGGCGCGGTCCCCTGCATTTGCTTCACGCTTTCGGCGATCTCCTGCTGGCGCGCCTCGAGATCGCGCGCGCGCTCGGCCAACTGCTGCACGCCGCGATTGAGTTCGTTGGCGCGCGTGCCTTCGAGATTGCGCGCGGCGCGGTTCAGCTCTTCCAGCGCCGCATTGCCCTGCGCTGCTGAACCGCTCGACGCGCGACGCATGGCATCAGCCGCCTGCTGCAACCGCTGCGCCGCGTTGCCCAACTCCGGGTTGTTCTGCTCGCGCGACAAGCGCTCGAGGCGCCGCGCCTCTTCTTCCGCCTGACGCGCCAACTCCCGCTGCGCGCCACTGTTGGCCTGCTGCCCCTGCGCGCCTTGCTGTCCGCCCTGCTGGCCACCCTGTTGACCGCGGCCACTGCTACCCGATGCACCGCCACTGCTGCCCGACGCACCACCACTCTGCTGCTGCCCCAACCGCTGACGCATGGCTTCGGCCTGCCGCTGCATGCGCTCGTTTTCCTGCTGCTGCCGCTGCGCAAGTTGCCGCAGCTTCTCCAGCGTTGCGTCAACCGCTTGCTGCGCGCTCTGCTGCGACTGCGACTGCTGCTGCACGGCTTCGTACTGATTGCGGAGCTTGTCGTTCTCGAGCTCGAACAGATCAGCCAGGTCCTCCGCCTTCGGTCCGCCGCCGCCACCACCGCCTCCGCCTCCGCCACCACCGCCCATCTGCACCTGCACGTCGCGGTACAGCGCCTCCGCGCGCTGCAGATGCTGCAGTGCCTGTTGCTCGAGTGGCAACGCGTCCGTGCCACGTCCACGGCCCAGCTGTTCCTCGGCCAGCTTCATCGCGGCCGCTGCCGTCTCCGTTTCCAGACGGATCTTGGCGAACATCGTGTCGCCGGCGGCAAGCCCGCGCTCTTTCAGGCTGTTCGCCAGCTTCGTCACTTCTTCGCGCAGCCGCCCTTCGGCGATCGTGAGCGTCGTGATGTTTTCGCGACGCTTCTTGTCGACCGTGCTGCTGCTGTCGCGCAACCAGTTGAAGGTGCCGGCCACCACTTCCTTCTGCCGCGCCACGAAGCCTTCGGGTGATTCACCCTGCGGACCGCCGCCACCGCCGCCGCCACCGCCCTGCTGTTCGGCTTGACGATAGTCCTTCGAGAACGGACGGATTTCGAGGAAGTACACATCGCTGCTGCCGGTGTGGCCCGAGCCGTCCTTGGCCACGGCGTGATACGCCACCAAGTCACCCGGCACCAGCGACATCTCTTCCAGGAACAGCGTGTGCGCCGCGCGCGCATCGCGCGGCCGACGCGTGGTGCTGTCCTGCATCACAATGCGCTTTTCGGCCCCACCATTTACGCGGTAGCGCAGTTCGAGCGCGATCACGCCCAGATCATCACTGGCCTGCACGGCCACCGTGACTTCATCGGTGTTCGACGCCTTGGTGTCGCGTCCCGGCTCTTCAATGGTCACGCGCGGGCCGCGATCGGGGATCGCATCGATCACGTACTCCACCGAGCCCGCCACCGTGGTGCCATCGGCGGTGATCAGGTCCACGTGATAGAATCCGCTCTTCGACACCTTGAAGCGGCCGCTCACCGCGCTGTCGCCATCGATCGTCATCGGCGCCGTGGTGCCGTTGTCGAAACGCAACAGGCCACTAGCCACTTTCCGCGTGACCTTGGCGTGCACCACGACGGTGGTGCCCACGATCGCGGCCACGTCGCCACCGTCTTCCACATGTTCGGCCGGCATGCCGCTGTACGCCGGGAAGTTGAGGTCGAGCGACACCTTCGATACCGCCGGCAGATCGTTCACCGTGAGCTTGTAGGTGGGCGACCGCACGTCGGCCGACTCCACGTAGTACTCGGTGGGCTTGGTGATGTCGAACAGCCGCGAGCGGAAGCGCGACGAATCGGCTTCGGGGCTCATGGGGAGCCGCTGCCACTCACTGGCTGAATCGCTGCGGAACACGAGCTCCGCGCCATCGGCGGCGAAACCCACCAAGGCAGCATGCACTTCGATGGCACCACCACGCGGCACCGCCACGTTGCCCGGTTCGATGTTCAGCGCCCGCACCGGCACCGCCGCTTCGGCCGTCCCGAACGGTACGAACAGCAGCTTCGCGCCCTCACGTACGCGGTCCGGTCCCGCCACGAACATCAGCGCCGCCATCGCGGCCACACCTCCCAGCATCTGCCCGGCGCGCACCATGCGTGGACGCTCCAGCGCGGCACGCTGCTGGAGCGGCGCAATCGCCGCACTCGCGCGCGACATCAGTCGCGCCGACAGCGCACCCGACTGCCGCTCGCTTGCCGGCACGTGCGCTTCCTGCACGGCGGTGATCAGTGTCTGCTTGAGCTGCGGTGCGCGTTCTTCCACGTACAGCGCGAAACGCTCGTCGCTGGCGCGGCGCGTGAGGGGCAACAGCAATCCACGGATGAACGCGGCCGCAATCAGCGTGTAGCCAATCACCCGCGCGATGACCGGCGCCCGTCCGTCACCACTGAACACAGTGAGCACGAGCATGGTGGCGAGTACCGCCAGCAGCACGGAGGCCCCGATCCACACGAGCGACTCGAGGAGAATGCGCTGGCGCCACTGGCGGCGCAGTGCGCCGAGTGTGGTGAGCAGCTGACGGTCGGGACTCATGAGGGGCTCCGGTCGGACGTAGACACGGTACGAGACACGGGAGGAGACGCGGGAGACGCAGGACGGACGCGACGGGCCACGGCGCGCCATCCGCGCGTGGCCATGATCGTTTCAATCACGAGCACCAACGCCACGATGATCAGCAACACGCGCCACGGATTCTGCCGACGTTCGAGTTCCACCGTGGTGGGCGGCGCGGTCGATGCCATCGAGCCGGGTTCGGCATCACGCACGCCGAGCAACAGCTCGGTGGTGTCCATGGGGGTGAGCTCCGATTCGTTGGCCGGCACATTGGCCGCCACACGGCCCACGGGGGCACCGGCCGCACTTACCGCAAACGCTTCGTACACCCCGGCGTCGGCCAAAGGCACGGCGGCGCCCATCGAGTCCGCCTGCGGCCGCAGCAGCGTGCCGTCGGGAGCGCGCACGACCGGATCGTTTACCGACGGCGCCAGCGACCAGCTCTCGCTGGTGGAGCGCCAGAGCGGCACGGCATCACGACCCGAGGTGTGCAGCACGAGCTGTCGCACGAAGGGCAGGAAGGCGGGCTGCAGCGGAAAGTCGGTACGCTGCGCATCGAGCGGCACCGTGAGCACCACCAACCGGCCCTCACCGATGCGCTGTTCGAGCACGGCGGGAAGCCCATCGTCAAAGCGGGCCAGTACATCCACCGCGCCGGACACATCTACGCGCGGATAGCGCAGAAAGCGCACCGAGCTCAAGGCGTCGGGCACTTCGCGGAAGGGCGTGAACAGCGGATGCTCGATGCGCACGTCGCGCAGCGTGCCGCCACGATCGGCCAGCCGGTCGGCCAGTCCGCTCATGCGCACCGGTAGCAGCGGTAAGTTATCGCCACGCCGTGCCGCCAATCGCGAGCCGGCGGCGATCACCACGCCGCCGCCCTTGTTCATGTAGTCCTGCAGCGCCGCCACCGACGAGGCCGAGGGCAGCATGTCCCAGAAGACGATCAGGCTCGTGCGGGCCAGCGCCTCGCGGCTGACCGGCGCCGACGCCAGCCGCTCGATCTGAATGGCCGGGGCGGCGCCGATGGCCAGTGCGCGCTCCAGGAACTGCGCTTCGCTGGCCGCGCCTGCCGACGGCGACACCAGCGCCACGCGCACGGCGTCATCGCGCGGCACCACGGCGTGCAGCGTGTCGTCGGCCACCAGCGCGTCGGACTCCAGCGACACCAGCAACGCCACGGCATCATCAGGGGCCGGCACCGGTGTGAACGTCACCACCGTTTCGCCATCGGGCTGCAACGACACGTCGCTGGTGGCGGCATCGCGACCGTTCACCGTCAGGCGCACCTTCACCATGCGCGCCGCCGGCAATTCGTGCGACTGCACCCGCGCCTTCACGGCCAGCAGCGAGCGCGTACCATCAAGCACCCGCCGCGCTTCGATCACGCGCACGGCACTGTTGGCGCGCGTGGCCGCACCCACGGGGATGCTGCGCAGCTTCACGCCCGCCGGCAGATCGATGCCGGCAATGCCCGCCGCGCCCGCCCGCTGCAGATCGGAAATCACGATGATCTCGGCCGCCGCAAAGGGCGCATCGAGCAGCATCTGGCGCGCCGTGCGTAGCGCCGGCGCCAGACGCGTGCCGCGGGACATCGGCGTGAGCGTGGAGATGGCCGCCAGCGCCTGCGACTTGTCGTCGCTCATGCGCTGCAGCACTTCGGAGGCATCGTCGTAGGCGACCACGCCAATGCGATCGCCGGTACCCAGTGCGTTCACGACCGCCCGCGCCGAATCGAGCGCACGTGGCCACACGCCTTCGTAGCCCATGCTGAGCGAGCGATCGACCACCAGCACCACCGCCCGCCGACGCGTGTCGCCGCTGGCTGCCGCGCGATCGGTGAGCACCGGGCGCGCGAAGGCGAACACCAGCGCCGCGACTGCCAAGGCGCGCAACAGCAGCAACGGCCAGTCGGTGATGCGCTGCCGCTGCGATGTGCGGATGGGCAACTGCTCGAGGAACATCAGCGAGGGGAACCGGAACGGCTGGCCCTTGTCGCGATGCCGCAAATGCATCAGCAGCGGAATCACCAGTGCGGCGAGTCCGGCCAGAAATGCGGGAACGAGGAATCCTATGCCCATGCGCGATGAAGTCGGTGAGTCGATCGTCAGCGCACCCGACTGCGCGAGAGTCGCGCGTCGAGGTACGCATGGAGGGCACGGTCGAGGGGCTCGCTCGTGTCGAGTCGCACGTAGTCGGCGCCGGCGCTGGTGAAGCGCTCTTGCAACGCCGCGTGGTGCGCGGTGATCAACGTGGTGTACTTGTCGCGCAGTTCGCCGGGACGCAGCGGCAACAGCGCTCCGCTCTCGGCGTCTTCGAATGTGGCCGGCATGTCACCGGGCAACTGCGTCTCGGCCGGATCGACGATGTGAAAGACGATCACGTCGTGCCCGCCCATGCGGAGCGCGGCCACGGCGCGGCCGAGTGCTTCCGGCTGCTCGTAGCAGTCGGTGACCAGCACCACGATGCCGGTGCGCGTGGTGAGATGTCCGATACGCCCGATGGAGTGCACCAACCGGCTCGGTCCCGCCGCCTTGGCGCGCGCCAGTGTGTGCAGCAGTAGCTGCAGGTGACGCACCGAGGGCGGTACGACATCGACCAGCTCTTCCTTGAACGTGGCCAACCCGATGCGATCGCCCTGCGACTTCGACAGCCACGCTAGCGACGCCACGAGAAAGCGCGCGTAGTCGAACTTGGTGACCGCCCCGCTGCCGAAGTCCATGGAGCCCGACGCATCGAGCGCGAAGATCACGCCGGCGTTGGTATCGGCGTCGTACTCCTTGATGTAGAACCGGTCGGTGCGCCCGTACACCCGCCAATCGATGCGACGCAGGTCGTCGCCGGGCTGGTACGAGCGATGCTCGGCAAAATCCAGCGACGAGCCTTTGCGCAGCGAACGGTGCTGGCCGTGCATGAAGCCGTCCACGACCGTGCGCGCCAACAGCGCAAGGTCGGAGATGCGCGCCAGCATGGCGGGATCGAGAAAGGAGGCGGGAGCGGTGGCCACGAATGGCTCAGAGCGACGAGCGGGGCAGCGGCACACTCTCGAGCAGACGCCCGATGAGCGAATCGGTGGTCACCTTCTCCGACTGCGCCGTGAAGTTCACCAGCACACGATGCCGCAGCACTGGTCGCGCCAAGGCCCGTACGTCGTCGAAGCTGGCACTGGCGCGCCCCTGCAGCAGCGCCCTCGCCTTGGCCCCCAACACCAGCGCCTGTGCCGCGCGTACCGAGGCGCCGTACGATACGAACTGCTTCACGTAATCGGGGGCGCCGTCGCCGGGGCGCGTGGTGCGCACCAGCTTGACGGCGTAGCGCGTGACGGCGTCGGCGATGGGCAAACGACGCACCACGCGCTGATAGGCCAGGATCTCTTCCTTCGACACCACCGACTGCACCGCTTCCGGCGGCAACGAGGTGGTCGACTTCACCACCGCCACTTCGTCTTCTTCCGGCAGGTAGTCGAGCATCACTTCAAGCATGAAGCGATCGAGCTGCGCTTCCGGCAGGGGATACGTGCCTTCCAGCTCGATCGGGTTCTGCGTGGCGAACACGAAGAACGGCTTGTCGAGCTCGTAGGTGCGTCCCTGCACGGTCACGCGACGCTCCTGCATGGCTTCCAACAGTGCGGCCTGCGTTTTGGGCGGCGTGCGGTTGATTTCGTCGGCCAGCAGCACGTTGGCGAACACCGGGCCGGGCATGAAGGCGAGTCGGCGCTGCCCGGTGGCCGGATCGTCCTGAATGACGTCGGTACCCGTGACGTCACTGGGCATGAGATCGGGGGTGAACTGGATGCGCGAGAACTTGAGATCGAGCGCGCGAGCCAGCGTGGAGATGAGCAGTGTTTTCGCCAGCCCCGGTACGCCCACCAGCAGACAGTTGCCGCCGGCGAAGAGCGCGATCAGCGCCTGCTCCACGACGACGTCCTGCCCGACGATGACTTTGCGCAGTTCGGTTGCGATGCGTTGACCGGCGCCTTGCAGGCGGTCGGCAAGGACGCCGTCGTCGAGACGGTCGAGTTCGGACGTGGAGGGGGCCGGAGCAGTCACCTAATTCCTCGGGGGCTAACGGGTCAACGCGTAGATGATGTAGTTCACGCCGAGCTTGTACGCTTCGTTCGACATATCGAGCGGGAACATCCCCGTGTCGGAGAACTCCCAGTACTCGGACAGGTCGTTGTTGTAGTTCACGATCGCCAACATGCGCTTCGTCGGATCATTCCCCTCGAACACGCCATAGAACACCGACTTCGCGCCCCGATACACGGGGTGGTCGTACTCCAGGCTCTTGATGCGATAGAACGAGTCGAAGATCGGATGCGACAGCTGCAGCTCGATGGGCCGCAGATCGGGCAGCACCTTCTTCATCTGGATTTCAAAGTTCATCCAGTGCTCGCCGGCGAAGTCATCGAAGATGATGAAACCGCCCTTGGCCAGATAATTCCGCAGCCCCAGTGCTTCGGCGTCACTGGGGCGCCAGAAGCCCGCCTCCGCCATGTAGGCGATGGGGTACTTGCCCAACTGCGGGTCGTCGAGCGTGAGGATGTTGCTGGCGTCGACGCGCACACGCGCGCTCGACAACTCGCTCACGATCTTGGTGAAGTTCCGCTCGCCGCGCGGATAGTCGTGACTCCACGGAATATCGCGGCCGCCGCGGAAGCCACCGCCGCCGAACTCCGGCATCTGGTACTTCACCCGGACGAAGGTGAGACGACCGTCGTATGGGACGTTCGGGAGGAACGCCGGTTGGCCGCGTCGCTGTGCCTGCGCCGCGTGCTCCGGGGCGAAGGACAACAGCAGCAGGCCGGCACAGAGTGCGGCACGGGTGAGTGACATCATTTACCGCGAAGCTCCAGCAGCAGGGCCTGTGCCTTCTCGAATGACGGCGCCTCTTCCAGCACCTGTAGCAGTTCACGACGCGCGCCAGCGATGTCGCCGGCATCGCGCAGCGCGCGCGCCAGCTCGTAACGCGCATCGAGCAGATCGGTGGGACCCATGGCAATGAGCGCCCGGCGCTCCAACACGGCACGGGCGCGATCGCCCTGCGCCGCTGACAGCGTGGCCATGCGCACGTGGACCATGGGGTCGTACGGCCAGATCCAGTTCAGCCGATCGAGCGCGCGGATGGCGCCGGCCTTGTCGCCGCGCGCTTCGCGGAGATCGGCTTCCATCATGTTCGCGTCCCACGCCGTTTCGTTGCGGCTGGTCACCTGCTCCACCAGCGAGAGTGCACGCGTGGTGTCGTTCGCGGCCCGCGCCATCTCGGCCAGATACCACGACGGGCCGTCATCGCCACCGTACTCGGGGAACATGGCGCGCGCCTGCTCGAACAACGCCCGCGCGGCGTTGCGGTCGCTGCCCATCTTCATCGCGGCCTCGCGCATCGTGGCCACGAACTTGCCTCCACTGCTGTCGGTGGGCGACGTGCCGCGCACGGCCGCGATAGCCAGCGCGAACTTGCGTTGCGTGTACGCCTCGAACTCGGCGTCGACCTGCGCCGGCGTCTTGCCCAGTACCTTCTGAAACACGCCCGGGGTGTCCATGCCGTCGCGGTATGCCTTGAGCATGGCCGGCAACGCCGCAGCCCCGCGCGAGGCTTCCACCATTTCGCAGAACAAACTCGCTTCGTAGTAGCTGAACTGCGTCTCCTCGGGGAAGCGCGGCCGCAGGAATCCGTCGCTGAGCTGACTGATGGGGCGCGGCTTGCCGTTGGCCATGGCAATCACGTACGACACCGTGGCATCGGCACCCCAGCCGCGGCCTACCCGGCGCTCCTCGAGCACCGACAGCCCTTCGGAGAGCCAGCGTGGCACCCGATGGTCTGACGCGCCCAAGGTGAAGGCGTGCGTGAGTTCGTGCCATGCCGTGGAGCCCCAGTTGAAATCCCCCTTCTCACGACCGTTGGGGGTGTCCATGGCCAGCAAGCTGCCGAAGCTCACCCCCAGCGCACCGAGTCCGGCCAACCCCACGGTGCGTACCGAGAAGTCGGCGTGATAGCGATAGAACTCGAGACGCACCGGCGTGGGCGGCTTGTAGCCGTAGCGCACCGCCAGTGAATCGTACGCCTGCTCCAGCAGCGGCACGATGTACAGCGCCAGCAACTCCGCCTCTTCCGGCGGCGCGACCACGCGGAAACGTCCGCGGTCGATCGTGCGGAACGACTTCATCTTGTCGAGCAGGTCGAGCGTGTTCTTGTGCCACAGGTTGAACGGATCGAGCGCGAACGCCCGTTCGAGTGCCGCGCGCCCGGCGTCCATCTGCCCGATGCGCAGCTGGTTCGTGCCCATCACCCCGTAGGCCGGTACATAGAGCGAGTCGTAGCCCACGGCGCGCTGCGCGAGCGCGACCGCCTCGGTATACCGACGCTGACGCACCGACGCTTCGGCCAGGTCGGTATAGAACTCGGCGGGCGCCGGCTGCAATGCGGTCACGGCGGCCAGCGATTTGCGAAAGGTGGCGCTGTCGCCGTTCAGGAACGCCATCGACCC
>CAIUOO010000175.1 GCA_903900795.1 uncultured Gemmatimonadota bacterium
CAAACGGCGAATCGACGACGTTGGTCGTGCGCAGATGGCGCCAGTGCTCCTCCGGAAATTGGTCATCCGTGAGCATCCGTGCCCAGTCGCGGTCCAAGCGGACCCACGCCATCGTGAGGTGCATGATCATCTGGCGCGAGAGGCCTTTGGATTGCTCGCGACGCTCGCGTTTTGCGTGCTCGACGGCGTTACAACCTCGCCAGTAAGGCTCTTCGCCACGGCTCTGCGCTGCGTCGTTTCGGCTGGCAGCCGGAGGCGGTGTGCGGCAGGCGGGCGCCGTGCTGGCGCAGGTGGGCCGTCCGGCCATACTTAGCGTAAAGCGCCTGAGTCGAACACTGAAGCGTTAGCCAGACAGGATTCAAAAACTCGCGTAGTAACCTGTACATTTAACTGGGAGAGGTTCATATGGCATCGATCACAAGTGTCGCCGAGGCGTTCTTTGCTGCCTGCGAGACGGGTAAGGGATGGGAGGAGTGCCGCGCCTACTGCACGCCCAACGCCAGCTTCAGCGCTCAGGCCGAGCCGCTGCTCGACGTCAAGACGCTCGCCCAGTACACGGACTGGATGAAAGGCATGATGACCGTTCTACCAGATGGGCGGTACGATGTGAAATCGTTCGCCACTGACGCCGTGCGAAATTCCGTTGCTGCCTACGCCGTGTTTCACGCCACGCACACCGGAGAGGGCGGTCCGGTGCCGCCGACCGGGCGACACACCAGCACCGACTACGTCTATGTCATGCAGTTTGAGGGGGACAAGATCGTCCACCTCACGAAGATCTGGCATGCCGGCCTCGCAATGAAGGAACTCGGCTGGTCATAGCGCGGTTGTACCGGTCGGCCGAACTGGCTGGCTGACCCGCGGCCGCAGTTGTCAGCGGCCGCGGGAGTGTCTCGGCGAATCGAAACCGCCGCACGTTGCTGCGGACAGCGGAGTGCGGCATCAGCAGAATTTGGCCGCAATGCTTATCGCGATCGCGCACGGCCGGACCAAATCGGAACTCAAGCGACGACACCATGCCATCCCCGACCATCTCCGTAGTCATTCCCGCGCACAACCGCCCGGACGCGATGGTTCGCTGCCTGGACGCTCTCGCGGCGCAAACGGTCGCCGCGTGGAGTTTCGAGGTGATCGTGGTTGATGACGGCAGTGAGCCGCCCCTCGCGATCGACGCCTCGCGGTGGACGGCGCGGTTTCCGCTCATGGTGATCCACCAACGAAACACCGGACCCAGCGGCGCCCGCAACCGGGGAGTCGCGGCGACGCAAGCGGAGTTCCTTGCCTTCACGGACGATGACTGCCTGCCGGAGCCGACATGGCTCGATCGCCTGCTCGCCACCTTGCGGGATTCCCCCACTGCCCTGGTCGGCGGATCCACACGCAACGGTCTCTCCGACGATATCTGTTCCGAAACGAGCCAACTCATCGTGGAGTTGGTGTACCGGCATTTCAACAGCGACCGCCAGCGGGCGTATTTCTTTGCGAGCAACAATTTCGCCTGCGCTCGTCACGCTTTCGAGGCATCGGGAGGATTCGACCAGAGCTTCCGTCTCGCCTCGGAGGACCGTGACTTCTGCGATCGCTGGCGGATGAACGGCGCCCCGCTCATCTGGCGTGAAGACGCGTGGATCGAGCATCGTCATCCCCAGACGTTCCGCGAATTCACCAACTTGCACTTCCGCTACGGGATAGGCGCTTGGCAGTACCAACGCACCCGATCGCTGAGGCAATCAGGCTCCATGACGGAGGATCTGGCGTTTCACAGGACGCTGATCCCAACCACCGCCCGCCTCCTGGCTCGCTACCCATTGGGAAAACGATTCCGCATCGCCTTGCTGCTCGTCTGGTGGCAGCTCGTCAACGCAATCGGTTTCTTCGCCGGCATGCAACGCCGCACCTGAATGCCAGCCGTTCCGACAATGATTCCCGATGCGATTGTCTCGGCGTCCCCTACGTTCTCCAGAAACCCCGTCACATGACGCCGTCCCGATACACGCCAGCGACCGCGGGAACAGCGAGTGTTGTCGTTGCCAGCGATTACGCCTTCGCTATGCCGTTGGCCGTCACGATCTGTTCCGTGCTGCAGACGCTCGGTCCGGGAGTGAGGCTCGATCTCCATGTCATCGACGTTGGGATCGGTGCGGCGGG
>CAIUOO010000176.1 GCA_903900795.1 uncultured Gemmatimonadota bacterium
CTGTCGGTGGCCGAACTATTTACCGTACGCTACTCGAAAGGGGTAGGACGCACGGCGTCCCTGTTGCTGCTGCTCGCCATGACCGGCTTCACGGCCACCTACGTGAAATCGCTGACGCTGCTGTTCACGCCGCTGGCGCCGGCGTGGTTGCCCGTCCCGGCGCTGTCGGCCGTGCTGTCCATGGTGGTATTGCTGGCGGTGCTTCCCGGGGGGCTGGTCTCGATTGTCCGCGCCGATGTGGTGGCGTTCCTGGCCACCATCGTACTGCTGCCACTGCTGCTGGTGCTGGGCATGAAGCAAAGCGCGCTGTCGGGCGGCCTCGCCGCGGTGTTCCCGGCGAGCCAGTTGTCGCTGAACCCGGCGGCCCAGTGGAACAGCACGGCGCTGCCGATGCGCTTCGTGTCCACGCTGATGGTGATCACCTGCTTCACGTATATCGCCGCGCCGTGGTACGGGCAAAAAATCTTCGCGGCGCGCAGCACGACGGTGGCATTCCGCGCCGTCGGCATCAGCGCGGTGCTGGTGTTCCTGCTGTATGGCGCGGTGGTGCTGGCGGCCGCCCATCTGCGCGCGTCGCAGCCGTTGCTGGCCGACGCGCAGCTAGCCGTGCCGACCATGGTGCTGGTGTGGCTGCCCGCGGGGCTGCGTGGGTTCGCCTATGCGGTGCTCTTCGGCGCGGCACTTACTACGCTGGCCGGCGTCTGGAGCGCGATGGCCACCATGATCGCCGCCGACTTCGGCGGACCGCGCCTGGCCACGGTCTCATCGCAGCGCCTGCTGCTGGTGCTCTTCGCGATCAGCAGCTGGCTCGGGGCCACCTTTCTCGTGGACCAGATTCTCGATCGGCTCATTCTGGCCAACATTCCCGTGGCGGCGCTGTCGTTCGCGCTGCTCGCCGGTTTTCACTGGAAGCGGGCGACCACCGCCGGCGCGTGGGCCAGCATGGTCGTCGGTGTCATGTGGGGCGTGGGCTGCTACGTCGTGGTTGGCGAAGCGGGCGGCTACACGTGGCCGTGGGCGATGTACGGGATTCCGCTCATCTTCGCGACGGGCATCATCACGTCGCTGCTCACGTCGTCCGGGAGCGACGCATGAACGCGCCCGCGTCGTCGCCCCGATCGGGCGCGTTGCTGCGTCTTGCGATCTTCATCGTGGTCCTGATCTCGATGTGGACCGCCGCGCACCTGCTCGGCGTCGACGCGTATGTCAGCCCGGAGCGGATCGGCACCACGATTCGCGAGGCACGCGAGGTACCGTTCGCGGCGGCGATTTTCGTGGTGGCGTACATCGCCGTGACCACGATCGGACTCCCCGCCTTGCCGCTCACACTCGCGGGCGGCGCCATCTTCGGCGTGGCCGCCGGGATCGCGCTGACCTGGCTCGGTGCCACGCTGGGAGCCACCGGTGCTTTTCTGCTGGCCCGCCTGCTCGGCGGCGACGCGCTCCGGCGCCTGCTCGGCGACCGAGCCGGCACACTCGACCGCCTGCTGGGCGACGGCGCCTTCCTGACCATGCTGCGGCTGCGCCTCATTCCCGTGGTGCCGTTCAACGCGCTCAACTTCGGCGCCGGCCTGGCCGGAGTGCGCCTCACGCACTACATGGCGGCCACCGCCATCGGCATTCTCCCGGGAACCAGCGTGTACACCTACTTTGCCGACGCCCTGCTGGCCGGTACCGACGGCGCCCGGGAAACCGCGTTCACGCGGGTCGCGACCGCCGGCCTGTTGCTGCTGGCGTTGTCCTACGCGCCCGCTCTGGCCAAGCGCGCGGGATGGATCGGCGTGCTGCTGCTGTCACTCGCCTCCGCCTCCGTGCCGCACGTGGTATCGGCGCAACGTCCCGTTGCCGCGTCGGTAGCGACGCCCGTGGTGGACCATGCCGCGTGGAACGCCATGCTTGGCGCGTACGTGACTGCGGGCATGGTGGACTACGACGCCTTTCAGCGCGACCCGCGCTTTGCGGCGTATCTCGCGCAGCTCGGTCGCGTGCAGGCCGCTACGCTCCCGCGCACCGAGCAGCTGGCGTATTGGATCAACGTGTACAACGCCTACACGATCCAGCTGCTGAACAGCCGCAAGGAGCGCCGCTCGATACGCAATATCAACAAGGTGCTCGGCGTGACACTGAAGAGCCCGTGGGCCGAGCCCATCGTGAAGGCCGATCGGCGCACGCTCACGCTGGACGACGTGGAGCACGAGATCATCCGCAAGCAGTTCAAGGACCCGCGCATTCACGTGGCGCTCGTGTGCGCCGCGATGGGATGCCCACCGTTGCGCGGCGAGGCGTTCACCGCCGAGCGGCTCGAGGCACAACTCGACGATCAGGCGCGTGTTTTTCTGGCGCAGACGGCGAAGAATCGCGTGGACGTAACGCGCAGCACCGTGTACGGGTCGCCGATCTTTACGTGGTACCGTGACGATTTCGGCGGCACGCTCGCGGGCGTCGGTGCGTTCTGGGCGAAGTACCTCCCCGCGGGGCCGGAGCAGGCGCTCGTGCGCAGCGGAACATTCACGTGGGTCGATACGGAGTACGACTGGCGCATCAACGTGCGGCGCTAGGCGAACGGCAAACTGCAAACGGCCAACACCCAAGGGAGCAGGGGGGAGGGTATCAGGAAGCAGGAGGCAGCAACAACGCGCCGTTCACCTTCAAGGCACCTTCAAGGGGTCAGAGTCGTTTTCAAGGGGTCAGAGTCGTTGAACGCTTCAAGGGGTCAGAGTCGTTGAACGCTAGCGTTTCCTTCAAGGGGTCAGAGTCGTTGAACGCTAGCGTTCAA
>CAIUOO010000177.1 GCA_903900795.1 uncultured Gemmatimonadota bacterium
CACCCCGCATTCGCCGGCCGAAACCATCCGCCTCTGTCGGCATCTGTACAATCCGATCCTGCAGGCCACCTACGACGATGCACCGCCGCGCATGGCCGACCTCGATCAGCTCGAAATCATCGCCGCCGGATATCCCGACCGCAGCACATTTCTGTCGGCGCTCGCCCTCGAGCCGCCATCCAACACGCAGGACCTCGCCGTGGGCAGCACCGATGAAGACGACGCCCTGATTCTCTCCACGGC
Organism: uncultured Gemmatimonadota bacterium; assembly: GCA_903900795.1. GTDB lineage: Bacteria > Gemmatimonadota > Gemmatimonadetes > Gemmatimonadales > Gemmatimonadaceae > Gemmatimonas. The sequence continues at coordinate 244 of CAIUOO010000177.1, forward strand.
GCACTCCGCGAAAGGCAAGGAATGGGACGCCGTGTTCGTGATCCACGCCTCCGACGGCGTGTTTCCGATGGCGCGATCGGCCAACGACGACGCGCAGATCGACGAAGAGCGACGCCTGCTGTACGTGGCGATGACGCGCGCGCGCGATCAACTGTTCGTCACGTATCCGTTGCACAGCTATGCCACCCGCACCGGCGCCGACTTCGCGTACAGTCAGCTGTCCCGTTTTCTCGACCCCGGGGTACGCTCATCAATGCAGCGGGTGACCGTGGGCGAAGAGATGCCCCCGACCCTGCCGGCGCTGCGCGGTGACGCGCCGCCGCTGGATTTGCGGGCGTTACTGCGGGGGAGATTCCCGAGTGCTTAGCGCGGTACGTCTGAGTGGTCGGTGGTGAGTGGTCGGTGGTCAGCGTGAGGTATCAGACTGTTTATAGTGTTCGGAATTCAGCAACGGCAGTGCACGGTGTCGAGGGGTTTTGTTTGTGCGCCTTTGTGCCATCTGATCGGGCGGTCGGCCTGACCCCTTACCTGCTCCACTCGCAACGGCATTGCGGGTAGACAATTGCCTAGTCACTAGATTATTATCCGTTAAATGGATTATAAGCCAGAAAGCTAGACGGTCCGGCCGCCACCTTTCCGCCAGCGCCATGACTCGACGTGCCCAGACCACCCTTAGCTCTCTCCAGGCGCCCGTAGACGCGCTCTTGGGCACGGCGTCGCACGTCCGGATACTTCGGGTGCTGACTGAGTTCGAGCACCCCATCCCTCCGGTCGAACTGGCCCGTGAAACCCGGCTCGATCTGTCTGGTGTGCTCCGAGCGATTAAGCGATTGGCGGAGAGCGGCATTGTGCGAACCATCGGCGTCGGCGGTGGCCGTGTCATCCAGTTCAACACGACACACTACTTCGCACCCGTCGTCCAGCAGCTCTTCGATGCGGAGCGAAAGCGCTGCCAGGAGCTCTTCGATGCGCTGCAGCAGGCGGTACTTTCCGTGGTCCCAACACCACGTGCGGCGTGGATCGAGGGTCCACACGCCTTGGGACAGGACACAGGGCGCGACGCGTTGCGCGTGGCCGTGCTCGTACACGTGCGAGATCGTGAGACGACCGCGAACGTGCTCGCGGAACGACTTCGAGCGATTGAGCGCACGTTCGGACTCACCGTTGATTTGGTCCTGCGCACCATGGCGGATCTGATGACGCTGACCCCAGAGCAGCTTGAGGCACTGCACCACGTGCGTCTCATATACGGCGTCCCGCCCATTCATCTCGTCGACGAAAACGGCTCTCTCGCGGGCGGCGATGGAAACGACCGCGCCGAGCAGCGCGAAGCGAGGACCCATTCGCAACTCGACCTCGAGATTCGGCGATCAGCCGAACGCATTGTACGCGAGATCGAACGGGACCCCCGTGTCGTCGAACGTGCCAAGCGTTGGGTGGCGCACCGGCTTCGGCAGGCATCTGCATCGGAGCGTCATGAGTTGAATGAGTGGGCACATATCCTGACCATGCCTCCCCATCGTATCGGCGCATTGCTGCGCGATCCAGGTGAGCGTGCAACGCGCCTTCGGCAAACATCCCCGTTTCTCACGGACCTGGATGCCGCTGGGTCCGGGCAGCGAACATGACCAGAGCGCAGCTCGAACACGCCATTCGTGCCGCCTGTGAGGTGACCCGCGACCACGAGGTCTACGTGTTCGGCTCGCAGTCCATTTTGGGTCAGTTCCCAGAGGTGCCGGACACACTCAAAATGTCTGCCGAAGCGGATATATCTCCGAAGCATCGGCTCGACCGCGTGGAAGCGTTGAACGTCATCGGCGCATCTGGAGTCTTCCCCTCGATCAGGCGACCCGTGAGCGACTTGCGCGCTGGGTCGACCTGAGTATTCAAGAACTGTGAGAAACAGGTCCACCATGAGATTTATCAAAACTATTTCGCTCGCCGCTTTCCTAGCGGCATTGACGGGAAGTGCCGCTGGCGCGCAAAGCACGACGAGCAAGTCGGCCAGCAAAGTCACCACCGATTCGTTCGCCCTCGCAGCGCCGCTGCCAACCGATGCCGCCGTCCGCATCGGCACCCTGCCCAACGGCATTCGCTATTACATCCGACGCAACGCCAAGCCGGAACAGCGCGCCGAGCTGCGGCTGGTTGTGAACGCGGGCTCCATTCTGGAAGACGACGATCAGCGTGGCCTCGCGCACTTCATCGAGCACATGGCCTTCAACGGCACGAAGTCCTTCGCGAAGAACGATATCGTGAAGTACCTCGAGTCGATCGGCGTGCGCTTCGGTGCCGACCTGAACGCGTTCAC
>CAIUOO010000178.1 GCA_903900795.1 uncultured Gemmatimonadota bacterium
CATGCCACCACGCGGTCCGTTCATCTGGAACGGCGCGGGGCCCATGCCGCGCACGATGAAGTTGCCGTTGCCATACGCCGCGCAATACAGGTAGCTCTCGCTGTCCGTGCCCATGTCGTTGCCGGCCATCACGATGCCGTATGGATGCGGATGGCTGTTGAGCCCCATGTATTCGCGCTCCGAGAACGTCGCCTTCACGACGTAATCACCCTTCCCCTTCATCTCGGGGTTCCAGTACGTGATCGCCGGGCCGGTGGTGGCGTGCATGCCCGGGCCCATACCCACGAACTTCGCGCTGTCGACCGTCAGTCCGGCCTTGGCTTCCTTGGCATCGACCTTGCCCATCCAGCCCTTCATCTGGATGCCGCCCTTCACGGCCATGGACTTTTCGCTCTCCTGCGCCTGCACGAGCTGGGGCACGAGGGCCAGTGCGGCAGTCGCGAGCGCGACCTGCATCGTACGCTTCATCGGAATACTCCTGATGTGAATAGGTGGGACCGACCGCGAATGGCGACGAGTCGGCAGAGCTGAATGTTTGCGCCGGAAATCAATTGGCGATAGGGTGGGGCGTACTCCCAGACTCGGTTGTGCCACTTTCTCTGGAGGTTTTCATGCCCATCGTGACGGATCGCCTCATCAATCGACCGGTCTGGTTCGACCTGTCCACATCCGATCTCGCGGCCGCCAGGGCGCTGTACGCCGACTTGTTCGGGTGGACGTTCGGCGAGTCGCCGGCCGAGCTGGGCTTCTACACCATGGCCTTCGCTAAGGGGCTCCCGGCGGCGGCCGTCGCCCCGAAGATGCCGGGACAGGAAGGCGCGCCGGTCACCTGGACGGTGTACTTCGGCGTCACCGACGCCGACGCCACGATCGCCCGAACCACGGCGAACGGTGGCACGGTGATGGTGCCCCCGATGGCGATCCCGCCGGATCTGGGTCGCATGGCGGTGGCCATCGACCCCGGCGGCGCGGTGTTCGGCCTCTGGGAGCACGGCAGCTTCCACGGCGCCGGCATTGAAGGAGAGCATGGCGCGATGTGCTGGACGGAGGTAGCCTGCCGCAACGCGGCGGCAAACGCGGCGTTCTACACCGCGGTGTTCGGTCTCACGTCGCAACGCCTCCCCGGCGAAGGGCTCGAGTACTACATCCTGCACGACGGCGAGCCCGGCGTTGCCGGCGTGATGCAGATGGACGCCGCCTGGGAAGGTATTCCGCCCTACTGGATGCCGTACTTCGCCGTGGACTCGCTCGGCGCGGCGAACGCGACGCTCACGAAGCACGGCGGCAAGATCCTGAACGGGCCGATCCCGAGTCCCTTCGGCAAGATCATGGTCGTACAGGACGCGCAGGGCGCGGTGTTTTCGTACATGAGCGCGAACGACTGAACGGGTTTGGGCGAACGGCAACAGCAACTGCAACTGCAACGGCCAGAACACGGAGATCACGGAATACACGGAAACAACACGGATAAGCAAAAAGCGCTTTTGATCTTATCCGTGTTGGTTCTGTGATTTCGGTGCCATCCGTGTTCTGGCTGTTAGCGATCTCGCAGCACACGGATGTCATCGGTCCAGATGACGCGTCGGCGCTCTGGCTTTGGGCCGAAGTTGAGCAGCAAGCCGAGCTCGAGCTTCGATGATCGCAGATAGCTGATCAACTGTGCCTCGTGCGCCGCGACGATACGTTCGCAGGCCTTCAGTTCCACGATGACTTTGCCCGCCACGACGAGGTCGGCCCGGAACTCGCCGAGCGCAACACCCTGAAGGACGACGGGAAAAACCACCTCGCGCGCAAACCGCATCCCGCGCTGCGCTAGAAAGATCGGCATTGCGTTCGCGTAGATGCTCTCCGGATACCCCCAGCCGAGTGCGTTGTACGTGTCGTAGAACGCGCCGATGATGTCGTGGGTGATCTCGCCGTGCAGCAGGTCGCTCATGGCTCATACGCAAAATAAAAACGGGCCGATCACCATACGGTGACCGGCCCGTTCACTGTGCGCTCACGCCGTCAGCGCGGCGTCAGTCCGACGCGAGCAATAACTACTTCTCGCCGCTCGGGAGCTGCGGCACACCCGTCGCACCGCTCGACTGCAGCAGCCCCACGCCCGTGTACACCACCAGCTTTTCGCGCGTGTCCATGATGTCGAGATTGCGCATCGTGAGCTGACCGATGCGATCGAGCGGCGTGAAAAATGCTTCGCCGCGCTCCATCGTGAGACGCTCGGGCTTGTACGTGAGGTTCGGGCTGTTCGTGTCCATGATCGAGTAGTCATTGCCACGACGCAGTTCGATCGTGACATCACCCGTGACCGCCTTCGCCACCCATCGCTGCGCGGATTCACGCAGCATGAGCGACTGCGGGTCGAGCCAGCGGCCCTGATACAGCAGGCGGCCAAGCTTCTTGCCGTTCATGCGGTACTGCTCGATCGTGTCTTCGTTGTGAATACCCGTGACCAGACGCTCATACGCGATGTAGAGCAGCGCGAGCCCCGGCGCTTCATAAATGCCGCGACTCTTCGCTTCGATGATGCGGTTTTCGATCTGGTCGGACATGCCGAGGCCATGACGGCCGCCGATCACGTTCGCTTCCGTGAACAGTTCGAGTGCGCTGCCGAATTCTTTTCCGTTGATCGCGACTGGATAGCCTTCCACGAACGTGATCGCGACCGCCTCGCGCTTTACCTCCACGTCGTCGCGCCAGTGCGCCACGCCCATGATCGGCTGCACGATGTGCATGCCCTTGTTCAGAAACTCGAGATCCTTCGCTTCGTGCGTGGCGCCCAGAATGTTCGAGTCGGTGGAGTAGGCCTTCTCGGTGCTCATCTTGTAGTCGAAGCCGCTCTTGATGAGGTACTCCGACATCTCCGTGCGGCCGCCGAGTTCGTCGATGAACTGCTGATCGAGCCACGGCTTGTACACCTTGAGCGACGGGTTCGTGAGCAAGCCGTAGCGATAGAACCGCTCGATGTCGTTGCCCTTGAACGTGCTGCCGTCGCCCCAGATGTTCACATCGTCTTCACGCATGGCCGCCACGAGCATGGTGCCCGTGACCGCGCGCCCGAGTGGCGTGGTGTTGAAGTACGTGGCGCCAGCGGTCGTGATGTGGAACGCGCCGCACTGCAACGCCGCCAGCCCTTCGGCAACCAAGTTCGCGCGGCACTCGATCAGCCGGGCCTTCTCGGCGCCGTATGCCATCGCCTTGCGTGGGATCTCGTCGTAGTCCGTCTCGTCGGGCTGTCCTAGGTTCGCCGTATAGGCATACGGTACGGCGCCCTTCTCCCGCATCCAATGCAGGGCGGCGCTGGTGTCGAGACCACCGGAAAAGGCGATGCCGACTTTCTCGCCGACAGGGAGACGCTGCAGGATATTGGCCACGGAGAGCTCTGGCTGAACGGTCAGGAATGCGGATTAGACTCGCAAAATACACCGACAGGCTGCAGAATGGCCGCACCCCTTTTCGTGAGCGCGCCGATGCGTCTGTCGTGGAAACAACTCCTGATCACCGCCCTGCTGGTCGCCCCCCTCTCCGTCGGCGCGCGCCACGCGTACGCCCAACCGTCCAACCCACGCTTTGGACGGTGGCTGCTCAAGTCCGATGCGCCCGCGCCCGCCAGCAACATCATGACCTACGAGCCCTTGGGCTCCACCGGCATGAAGGTCACGATCCAGGCGGTGAACGCGCGCGGCGACACCACGCGCTGGTCGTACGCCACCGACTTCGACGGGCGCGATATGCCCGTGACGGGCAACGCCAGTCAGACACACGCGGCGGTCCGCCCTATCAGTTCGCTGGTGAACGAGATTGTTAACAAGAGCAACGGCCGCGTGACGCAGCGGTTGACCAATGTGCTCTCCCCCGATTTCCAGACGATCGCCGTGATCTACATGCGCGAAGATGCCGACGGAAAGACCACCGGCGTCACCTTCGCCACCTACACCCGCATGCCCCTATGACGCTGGCCCTGTCACAGACCCGCCTCCGCACCCCGGTGCGGCGGGTCGCCCTGCTGCTGCTCTCGCTGCTCACCACGACCGTCTCGCTCGAGGCGCAGTCATCGGACGGTCCGAAACCGAATCCCCGCCTGCCCAAGGTGTTGCTGATCGCCACCGGTGGGACGATCGCCGGGGTCCAGGACGCGCCCGGTTCACTGGGCAGCTATCGCGCCGGCACGCTGACCGCCGAGCAGATCATTGCGTCGGTCCCTGAGCTGTCGAAGCATGTACAGATCGAGACGGAGCAGTTCTCGAATGTGCCGAGTACGTCGATCACCCCGGCGCAGTGGCTCGCGCTGTCGAAGCGCATCGAGCAGGTGCTCAAGGATCGGCATGATCTGGCCGGCGTGGTGGTCACGCACGGCACCGACCGGCTGGAAGAGACCGCGTTCTTTCTCTATCTCACCGTACGGTCGAACAAGCCGGTCGTCGTGGTTGGTGCGCAACGACCAGCCACCGGCATCAGCCCGGACGGCCCGATCAACCTGCTGTCGGCGGTGCGCGTGGCCGCCGCGCCCCAGGCGGTCGGCAAGGGCGTCATGGTGGTCATGGACGATCGCATCCTCTCGGCCCGCGAGGTGCGCAAGCTGTATCAGCGCACCGGGGGCTTCAGCGGTGGCGAGATGGGGATGCTGGGCGTCGTCGGCGGCAATGGCCCCGACTTTCTGTTTGCGCCCACGCGACGGCACGGCGAAGACAGCGAGTTCGACATGCGGAAGGTTGACTCCCTGCCGCGCGTGGCGCTCGAGTATTCGTATCCCGGTGGTACCGGTCCGCGTTACGACGCACAGCCGGCCGGCGTGGCGGTGGCGAGCAACGGCATGACACGCGTCGAATCCGAGGTGTACACGGCACTGCGCCGGGCGGGCGTGGTGATAGTCACGGTCTTCGCGTACGGCGACAACATGAGCGCCGCGCGCGATCCCGATGCACCGCGGCCGGAGCCGCGGCCGGAGCCGCGGCCAATCGCCTCCAGTGACTCCGCGCGAACCGACAGCGCGCGTGAGCCGCAGCCGCCACCGGCACCCCCGATGGTGACGGCACAGCACCTCACGCCAGCGAAGGCGCGCATTCTGCTGATGGTGGCGCTGACGCGCACCAAGGACCCGCTCGAAATCCAGCGGTATTTTCTACGCTACTGACGCGTGAACGAATGCCCCGCTCGTCATGTCGCCGTGACATGGTTGGGACGGGGTCCGCGCACGCACTCGGCACAGATCTTCTTCTCGGTCAGCACGACGTTCCAGTGTGGTAGCATCGCGAGAAGGCGTCCGCCGAAATACGTTGCGTGGGCGTCCCGCTGTCGTTCTTCACCTCGCCCGACTTCCAGGAGAAACTCATGTGGGCTCCCGCGCTCTTCCTTTCTGCCGCCGCGCTGAACGTCGGCTTGCTGACCGCCTCAGCGCAGTCCGGCAAGTGGTTTGCCACAGTAAACCAACTTCGCAACGGCGGCTCCGCCGACGTGACCATCGACCCCCGTAACGACAAGCAGTCACGTGCGAAGCTGAGCTTCCGCAATGGGAGTCGCGATATGCGCATCGCGTGGGACATCGTCGCCGGGAGCTGCAACGATCAGGGGGCCCCGATCGCACCACAGGCGGCCTTCACGCAGGCGCAGACGCAGATGGACGGCGGGGGTTCGGTCACAGCCGTGATCCCGAAGCTCGAGAGCGGCAAGCGGTATTACGTTCGCGTGTTCGATCCGCAGGTAGCGCCGAACGACAACAATGTGTGGGGCTGCGCGAATCTCAGCGAGAAACCGTAGGCGATTCGCACGAGCGATTGTACGACGTACAAAGGGGCCGTGCGTATGCACGGCCCCTTTGTACGTCGTAGCGGCAGAAGCCTTACGGGGCGGTGCCCGGTGAGCCCACGCCGCCGAAGGTGTAGTACGGCAGGCCGAGCGAGATCAGCTCACGCCCGGACACGGGAACGTGGAACGGTGTGCCGGGAACCAGCTTGCCCCAGCCGCGCGCGTCCCACCACGTGATGTCACCGCCCTCGGTGGGGTAGAGTTCAATACGCTTCTCGTACTGGATGGCATCGAACAAGTCACCACAGGCGCCATTGTCCTTGCGCGGCACGCAATCCCGGCCGGCCGGCGGGCCGTTCGCATCGACCGGGCGCAAGCCCGCGGCCACACGCGTCGGGTTGATGATAGCGGCGGCTTCCGTGAAGCGTCCGAGCCGGAAGAGTGCTTCGGCCCGGACAAACTTCATCTCGTCCATCGAGATCACTTGAATGAAAGCCCGGTTGCCGGAGTCAGCCGCCGTGTTCAAGTAGCGCGTGGAGCGATACCACGACGTGAGATAGGCGCCGTTGGAGGCGCTGCCCATCGTGGACGTGACACGCGTGAAGCGCGTACCAGCGGCCGCGTTACTGGCCGCTCCATGAATGCGCCGGTCGGGCGTGGTAATGATGAACGCCGTGCGGTTGGCAACCGGCGCCGCGACCCACCTCTGATAGTTGCCCGACGTATCGGCCGGACCCAGCAGTCGGTTGTGGATACGGACCGTGTTCTGCGCAAACGAGTTGTTGATGTACGTCGACGCCGTGTTGGCCACGGCCGGATCAGCCTGCCATCCGAAGTCGCGTACGATACCGGAGTCGAGGCGCGCCAACACCGCCGCCCAGTTCACCGCGTTCCGTTGGGCCGGGGTACGCGGTGAGTAGACATCAGCCCGCACCAGAAACGAGTACATGATCCGTACCAGCTCGTCGCGCGTAATGGGACGGCCATTGATGAACAGCGCCGGCCACGTGAAGTTCGGTCCGGCTTGCGCTTCCCGGATGATCACGCGCATCTGATCCTTCGCGTTGCTCAGCACCTGTTCCCACGGCACCAGCGTCACGTTGGTTTGGTTCAAGCCGGGGGTGATGGTGTCCGTGATGTAGGCTTGGTCGACAGCTAAAGCCAGCTTGAGCTGCGAAATGGCAATGAGGAACTTCGCAAAGAGCTTGCGATTGGGTGTGTCAGCGCCGTCTGGCGTGGCGGCGTTGATGGCGCCGAACTTGAGCTTGTTATCCCGGATACCGATGAAGGCTTCGCGGGCACCGGCCGACGCCTCGTACGGTGTCCAATACGGCACGCGAGTGGCGCAGTTCACGTTGTCGCGGTTGTTGATCGGGAGGCGCGGCTCAACAGCGAACTCGAGATACGTCACGCTGGTGGTCGTGATATCGTGCCCCCACAGGCTGTAAATCAGCGTGGGGCAGCTGCCGCGATTCACGGCCGTGTAGGCTTTCCAGGAGCCAATCAGCGCCGCCTCGGTATTGGCCGCGTTGTTGAAGACCGTGGCGATACTGAGGTTGTTCGGATCGGTCACAGCGAGATCGACGCAGCCGGCCAGCGAGGCGGCGGCTATGGTACCGATCAGGAGAGCGGCGCGGCGGCGTACGGCGACCGGGCGGGACACAGAAGTATGCATGAATGCGGCCTCGGTCAGAAGGTGAGCGTAACGACGCCGGTCAGCGTGCGCGTCATGGGATACGTGGCATCGTCAAAGCGCACGGTCGGCGAACCGGCCATGACATTCAGGCCCGTGTAATTCGTGAACGTGCGCATGTTGCGTCCGATCAGATCGATCTGCGCGCGCGACACACCAACCTTGTTCAGGAAGGGCCACCGCTTGGCGTCGGCCGTGTAGCCCAACATGAGCTCCGCGATCGTCAGATGCGTGCCGCTTTCCACGAACTGCGCGAGGTACAGGTTGTTGTTGTTCGACACGGCGTTGTAGTACGCCACCGGCTTCTTGAGTTCGTCAGGCTTACCGAACTGGTCGACGTCGGGATGGTCACCCGAGGCATAGTACGTCTGATTGCTGTTGGCATACACATCGCCGCCCAACTGCCCCGTCGTCTGGATAAAGAGACGGAAGTTATTGTATCGGAAGTTGTTCTGGAAACCGAAGCGGAAGAGCGGCTGACTGTCTCCAATACGGTCGTACCAGAGCTGTCCCGTGGAATCGCGGCGCTGGATCGGCAGTCCCCAGCCGTAGGCGGTGCCATCGATGTTTACCGTCGTGCCCCAGAGATTCTTGGCCACACCATCGCGCCACGTGTTGCCCGCACCCACCGGCACCACCCAGCCCTCGTCGTTCACGTCAAAAAGCGCCTGTGAGTTGCGGTGGATGGCAGCCAGCTGCGACTTGTCCCGCACGTTCTGGTTGCCCCACATCTCGCTGAGCGGAATCCCGTCGCACTTGTACTGGAGACCGTCGTCGAAGCAGGTGCGCCCGAATTGGCGCGTGAACTGCGCTTGGTTGTCGCCCGTGACGAGAATGTCCCAGCGCAACCCGTTGGGGTTGGTCAGCACCGCGCCCTGCAGCGTAAACTCGAGGACGTTGCCGCCGATGTACGCGGGATTCGTACGAACGAGCTGGTAGCCAGAAACGGCCGGTGCCGGCACGTTCACGAAGACGTCGCGGCTGTCGTTCCGCACGTACGTGACCGTCGCCGACAGTCGCGACTTGTACGCGAGATCGATGCCGATTTCCTGTTCCTTGGTGAACGTCGGTGTGATGTTGACGTTGCCAAGATTGCTGCGGCGGATGGCGCCTGTGCCGTCGTTCGTCATCGCCTCGTACTGATCGCTGAAGCTCGGGCTCACACCCGTCACACCGTAACTGTAGCGCAGCTTGAACTGATTGAACGCCGGCATCGGAAACCAGCTCTCTTCACTCAGAATCCAGGCAGCCGAGGCTCGGCCGAAGGTGTTCCAGCGATTAGCGGCACCGAACAGCGAGTTGCCTTCACGACGCCAGAGGAAATCGCCGATGTAGCGTTCCTTGAAGCTGAGACCGAGGTTCGTGATCGCACCGAGTACCCGATAATCGGTGATGCTATTGGACGTGGTGCGGACACGCGCCTGCGACATGGCCTTAAGCCCTTCGGTGCCGAAGTCGGTGCCTTGCGTCGTGAGGCTGGGCGAGTACTCGCGACGCGTTTCACCACGCTGCGAAAGCCGCGCGGTGAGATCGCCCAGGGTCTTCGTGGCGGAGACGGTACCGGTGATGATGTAGCCGTCGGTGACCTGATTGCTTTCCGTCAGGGCGCCGATGCTGGGACTGAGACCGCCGGTGCTGGTCACGAGCGGAGTGCCGCGCGCCGTATAGGACGTCTGGGCGAAGTCGCCGCGGTCGTAATTGGCGTCACCCGCCATAGACAACCAGCTGAAGGGACGGTAGCTGGCGTTGGCGTTGAGCAACGTGCGCGCGCGCCGGATGACATTGTCGGCGATGTACTGCGTGTATAGCGGATTCGTATACAGCGTGACCGAATCGGGAACGATCACGTACGGGAAACCGACCTTGGGAAACGGATCAGGCTCCCGCAGGTTCACATCGGTATCGATGCGATAGAAGTTGTTGAAGCTCGGGCTCGACGCGTCGTCCTGCCCGCGCGTATGGTTCACCGACACGCCCACGTTGAGCTTCTCGTTCAACCGCGAGTCGAGGTTCACGCGCAGCGTCTGGCGGCGATATCCTTCGTTGTCTTCCAAGACGCCACCAAACACGTTTCGGGTGTACGCCAGGTTGTAGTTCGTGGCGGCGGCATTGCCCTGCACCTGCAGGCTCTGAATCGTGGTGCTGCCGGGATTGAAGAACAGCTTCGGATGATCGTAGGTCTTCGACGTAAACGGCGCGTCCATGATACCGAGCGGCTTGAGCGCACGCTGAGACCGCGGCACGACCTGATCTTGCGCGTTCAGCCAGTTGCCGTTGGCGTCTTGCCGGAACGCATGATGCTGATTTTTCTGCAGGTTCGTTTGAAACTGATCGGTGCCCGTTTCGGAGCGCGCCTGAAATTGCGTGGTGCCGAGAGCGAGGCCCTTACCACGCCGGGTGGTGATGGCGATCACGCCGGCCGCTGCGCGCGAACCGTAGAGCGAGGCCGCCGCCGCGCCTTTGATCACCTCGATCGACTCCACGTCCATCGATTCGATGTCCTGCGTGGTCACCGACTGCGCCTGATTCAGGAACACACCGTCCACCACGAAGAGCGGCGATGGTGGGGCGCCGCCTTCGGTGATGCCGGAGATCGGGGTGCGGAGCAC
>CAIUOO010000179.1 GCA_903900795.1 uncultured Gemmatimonadota bacterium
GACCGCATTGATTTGCGACTGATACCGCGGACCGGAGGCACGAAAGAAGTCGAGCACATCTTGATCAAGACGGATCGAAATCGCCTGCTTGGTCACCGGGGACACCACGCGGACATCCTGCCAGAGGCTCTCGGGCAAATCGCGTAAGGCGGGCGGGGACGTGCGCGCGATCTCGGCCTCGGTCAGCCGGCGAAGACGGCTCAGATCAGCCCGCCCCCGCGTCGGCGTCGTCTTGCGGGTGGATGGCTTCGAGGGCTTGGACATAACGACGTCGCTCCTTGCGATGGCTCACGCGGGCACTGATCAGTCCGCGAATGATGCCGCCGGTCGAATCCACGCGATCGGTGTCGACGATCGTCAGCGGGATACCGTCCGCCACGCCGAGGGCGACGACGCGGCGCTCGCCGTAATCACGGCGCGTGTCATCGACTTCGACGTGCGATCCCGAAAAGACCAGCATACGAATTCAAAATCGAATCCGCGCTGCGTCAGATTGCGGGTGCTCTTGGCGGCGTCCCACTCGAAAGTCACCATAGAAGTATACAGTTGTATATACAGATACGCAAGGCCCGTTGCGATCGTATAACGCCTATTCGCTCGACCGACCTCGTGATCCTGGACCGGAATCCGCTCACGGTGGAGCCTTCCACCAATAAAGACATCACCATTCTGGAAACCATCAAAGACGGCACCTCGATTTATCGCCGTCAGTAAACCGACCACCAGGTGACCAGATAAACGAACGCCGCGAATCGGACACTCCCGATTCGCGGCGTTCGTACGTCCGGACTCCTCCACCCTTAATCCACCACCACGTTGTAGCCCCGTAATACGGCCGTTCCAGGCAGCGTATCTGCGGGTGGGGGGAGCTCGGCGGTGGTGACCGGACCGGCGTTACATTTCATCCGCAAACCCGCTGGACATCATCCAGCCGGAGAAGTGCCCGATCTTGAAGTTGAAGCTACCGTTGGCGATGAACGGCGACGCTGTTTCAGTGATGCGCACCTGCCCCTTCAGGTTGTCCACTTTGCTGCGGTCGGTGAAGTGACCACCGAAACGGCCGTCCTGCGTGGGGTCGTACTTGGTGCCTTTGAGCTTGTGCGAGAGCGTGAGCGGCGTGCGGAACACCGTGCCGTGGGGCTCAAACTCGTAGACGACCATCGCCCCTGGGAGGGCCGTCATGGTAATCGTCATCGTGTCGCGCGGCAGGGCATTCGCGGGCACCGTGAGGGTGACCCCTAATTCCTTGATGACGAGCTTGCCGCCCTTGGCGGTAAACGTGGCGCGCGCCGTGAGCGGGCTGGTAATCGGCTTGGTGCGCACAAGTCCCGACGCCAACCGTTCCGACGCCAACCGTTCCGAGCCCGGCAGGACATTGGCGGCGCGTACGCCCCCAGCGTCAGATACCGGCGACGTCGCGGTTTCCATCGAACACGCCGCCACCGCCGCCGCCACGGCGACCGCGCCGAGTACACGGGCCAGCCGCGTTAGGCGGACAGCGGGAAAACGGAATGTTCCTGCCTGCTCTTCCTTTTTCATCAATCGCATCCGTGCAGGTGGTGAGAAAACTGTGAAGTATCGGAAAATTGATGATGAGACGCCCGATATACCGCAGAGGTAAACTCCATGCTGACGTCAGCGTGCACTGTCACACCGCAGGCCTGCACTGTTCCACCCAAACACCCCTAGCCACACTCGTGACGCGCACACCGTGGCAATCGTCTACCGAGGGAATAGCTGACGGGGACGTTGTTCACACTGCGATGGGCAAGCGTGAGGCCGGCGGCTGGTCGTTCAGCGCGGTGTGCCGACGTGCAAGGTTGTCGTACGCTGAGGTAGATCGAATGGGCGGCGGTGCGGCGGGCGGCGCCCGCCGCGGAGCGCTGCACCAGCACCGCTCGCCCCAACGGGGTGAGACGTGCCAACCTGTGGATGTTCATGGGGGCTCTGATGGTCGTGGATTGATGTCTCCACAACCGCAGCTTGCCGCCATTCTCCCCTGCGAACAACTTCCGAGTCATCTACAACCTAGGCTGGAATTGTTGCCATCTTCCCGCGCCTCCAACGGTCGACGACTCATGCACCGCGTTGATTTCCTCACCGCCACGCCCCGCTTTGTGACGGTGCTGGCTCTCGCCGCCGCCGCGGGGTGCTCCTCACCCGAGGTGAAGGTTGGGGATGACAACCGCGCGGCCACCACGACCCTCACCATGGTGAGCCCGGCCGATGCCGATGCGTTGATTCCGTCACTGGTGAGTACCACGCAGGGAAAACAGGTGGTCGACCAACTTTTTGATCGCCTGGCGGAACCCGTCTCTCCCGTGGAGACCGTTGGTGACGGTGGCTTTCGTCCGCAGCTTGCCAATGGCTGGAGCTGGAGCCCCGACTCCCTCTCCATCGCCTTCGCGATCAACCCCAAGGCACGTTGGCACGACGGCACCCCGGTTCGCGCGGAGGACGTGCGCTTTTCCTTCGCGCTGTACACCGACCCGGCGGTGGCGTCACCGCAGCGGGATGCCTTCGAGGGCATTGACTCCGTCACGGTGCGCGATTCGCTCACCGCCGTGGTGTGGTGGCACGCCAGGCACCCGGAGCAGTTCTTTCAGCTGGCCTACAATCTGTTGGTGATGCCCGAGCACCTGCTTGCGTCCATCGCGCGGGACTCGCTGGGCTCCTCCGCCTTTGCCGATCGTCCCGTGGGGTCAGGGCGCTATCGCTTTGAGCGCTGGGCGCGACAGCAGGCGCTGGTGCTCACCGCCGACCGGGCCAATTACCGCGGGGCACCACAAGTGCAGCGCCTGATTTGGGTTGTGGCCCCCGATCCCGCCGCGGCGAATCTGCGCCTGCTGGCCGGGGAAGCGGACGTGCTCGAGTTGGTACGTGGCGACGCCTACGTGCAGGCCCGCCAGTCGTCGCGCGTGCGCACCGTGGAGTATCCGTCGCTCGACTACGGCTACCTACTGTTTAACTACGACCGCGCCGTGAGCGGCGTGCCGCGCCTCTTCGCCGACCACACGTTGCGGGTGGCGCTCACGCAGGCCATTGACCGCAAGGCGATCGTGGCCAATGCCCTCGACTCGCTTGGCAGTGTGGCGATGGGTCCGTTTACCCATGCCACCACCGGGGCCGATACCACGCTGCAACAGCTGGCGTTCGACACGGCCGCCGCGTCGCAGGCACTGGACGCACGCGGCTGGCGCCGCGGTGCCGACGGGCTGCGTCGGAAGGGCGGGCGCGTCCTCACCTTTGACCTGCTGTTTCCATCCACCAGCAGTACGCGGCAGCGCATGGCCGTGCTGCTCCAAGAGCAATTCAAGCGCATTGGGGTGACGACCACCGTCACCGCCGTTGAGCCGGCCGTCTTTGGCGCCCGTCTCGAGGAGGGGACCTTTGACGCCGCCCTCAACGTCTGGCGCACCGATCCCAGCCCATCCACGATTCGGCAGGTCTGGGGCTCGCCGCGCGGCAGCTCCAGCGGGGCAAACATCGGCGCCAACTTCAGCCGATACCGCAACGCCACCTTCGACGCACGCATCGACAGCGCGGCCCGAGAGTTCAATCCCACCACGCGACGGGCACTGTTCCGACGTGCCTGGCAAACGATCGTGGACGACGCCGCAGCGGTGTGGCTGTACGAACCGCGGAATGTGGCCGCGGTGCACCGGCGGGTGACACCCACCGATCTGCGCGCCGATGCCTGGTGGGCGTCGCTCTCCGCGTGGCAGGTCGAGCCCACCACACCGCCGTGACCGGGGGCTGGCGGGTAGGCTACCGGTTGGGGCATGCGTGCGCCGTCATCGCGACCACCCTCATCCTCAGCTTCGCCCTGCTCCACGCCGCCCCTGGTGACGCCCTCGCCGCTGACACCGCGCAGGGCGGACGCAGCCCCGCCGCGCGTGCCGAACTCCGCCGCCAACGGGGGCTCGATCAGCCCTTCGCGGTGCAGTTGGCCCATTACCTCGGCCGAATCGGACACGGCGATCTGGGCCGGTCCTACACCGACCAACGATCCGTGCGTGTGGCCGTCATGGAAGCGCTGACCCGCACGCTCCTGCTCACCGGCACGGGCCTCCTGGGAGCCATCGCCTGCGGCCTGCTGGTGGGCATTCTGCAAGGCTGGCGCAGCGACTGGTGGCTCAGTCGCACGCTCGGTGCCGCCCTCACGGCCGTCTATGCCATGCCCGAGTTCGTCCTCGCCCTGCTTCTCCTCTCGGTGCTGGCCTACGGCACCGGCTGGTTCCCAATGGGTGGCATGTACGACCCCCTCATCTCGGTCACCGGAACGCCCATGGAGCGCCTGCTGGATACCGGACATCACCTGGTGGTGCCGGCGGTAACGCTCGCTCTTGGCTGGGGGGCCGCGGTGAGCCGCCACCAACGGGTGGCCCTGCTCGAAACCGTGGGCGCCGACTTCATGCGCACCGCCGTCGCCAAAGGCGTGTCACCGTTCCGCCTCCTGCTCCGCCACGGGCTGCGCCCCTCCCTACCCACCGTGGCCGCGGTGATTGGCCTCATGCTCCCCGTACTGGCTGGCGGTGCCGTTGTCGTGGAGACGGTCTTCGGCTGGCCCGGCATGGGGTCACTGTTGGTGCGCGCCACCGCCGCGCGCGACGTCCCTATGGTTGGCGGGGCGATGGTGGTGATCACCACCGCGGTCACCCTGAGTAGCCTTGCCATTGACCTCGCGCTCCACCGCCTCGACCCGCGCCAGCGCGAGCACGCCCGGTGACCGCTCCAGCACCCACGCGCCACACCGCACGGCCGCACCGGTGGGCCGTTGTGGCGGCCTTGCTCACGATGTCCCTCGTTGGCATCGGCGCCATCGGGGCGCCGTGGTTGGCGCCGTACGATCCTACGGCGCAACTCGACCTGCTCACGCTGAAAAATCAAACGCCATCATGGCGTCACTGGCTTGGCACTGATGCGTTTGCGCGAGATGTCCTTAGCCGTGTGCTCTTCGGCGCACGAACGTCGCTTGGGGTTGCCACACTCTCCACCGCCATTGCCATGATCACCGGGGTGGCCTGGGGCGCGCTGGCGGCGTCGGTGTCCCCCCGATGGACGCACACCATGATGGGCGCGGTGGACGTGCTCCGCAGCATCCCGCGGCTTCTGCTCCTGCTCGGCGCCATCGTGGCCTTCGGCGTGATGAGTCCTACCCTCCTCGCGGTCGTACTTGGCCTCACCTCCTGGACCAGCATCAGCCGCCTTGTTTTCACCAAAATCCGCGAGCTCGATACCCGGACTTTCGTTGAGGCGGCTCGCGCACTGGGACTGTCCCGACCCGTCCTCCTGCGCCGACATCTGGCGCCCCACCTGCTGGCGCCCCTTGGAGCCGCCGGAACCCTACTGCTGGCAGACCTTCTGGCCATCGAAAGCGGACTCTCCTTTCTCGGGCTGGGCGTGAAAGCGCCCATGCCAAGCTGGGGCAACATGGTGCAGGACGCCGTGCCGTTCCTGCAATCGGCCGGGTGGCTCGCCGCCATTCCCTGCCTGCTCATCATGGCCACGGTCGGGAGCGCGGCGGCGGTGGCCACCCACGTGGGCGCGGGGAGTCATGCTTTGGCACCCGCGAGCATATACTCCTAACGGCGACGCCTTCCCGCACCGTTTTCCCCGTTGCCCCCCCGCTCTCGTCTTATGGACGCCTCCGCATCCGACACAACTCCACGTCCTGCCACCGCCCTCGCGGTGACAGACGGGAACGTCCATGCCCCAGAGAGCACCTTTGACGCCTTGGTGGATCTGGCACAACAGGAGGAGCGCGCCGGTCGCCGGGTGGCGGCGCGTGCGCTCTTTGAGCAGGCCATCCAGCAGGTCCGTACCGAAGCAGAGGCAGCGCGCGTCTCCAATGTCTTTCGCTGGATTGCCCGCACGCATCATATGGACGGCAACATTGACGCGGCGCGAGACTGTCTGGAGGCGGCGCTCGCGCTCGCGGAGCTCTGGAAGGACGATGCCGCCGCGGGCCATGCCATGAATGTGCAAGCCATCGTCTGCTGGCAGCGCGGCGAACTCGATGAGGCGGAACATCTGCAGCTGTTGGCCCATGGTCGTGCCGTACAGGCCGGCGATGCCAAGCTCGCCGCCATGACGGCCCAGAACCTTGGCGTCTTGGCCAACATGCGGGGCGACTTTGTGGTGGCCGAACGGCAATACACGGAAAGTTTACGCGAGTACCGCACGCTCGGCCTCACCACCGACGTCTGCGTGGCGCTCAACAATCTCGGGCTGCTGTTTATGGCCCAACAGCGCTGGGAGGAGGCCGAACGCTCCCTGCTGGAAGGTGTGCAGATCAGTGGCCTCAGCGGCGACCTGATTGCGCGTACGCAGCTCGATATCAATTTGGCCGAACTGCGGGTAAAGCGCGGCGAGCTCACACGGGCACAAGGCGTGCTACGGGAGGCACTTGAGGTCGCCATCCAAACGGGTGATGCGTCCGCCATCGGCAAGTCCACCAAGGTGCTTGGTGTGATCGCGCGCGAAACGGGAAGTTTCGAGGAAGCGGACCAGCACTTTCAGCGCGCCGAGGACTTGGCAACGGCTCGGGGCGAGATTTTCCTGCAGGCGGAAATCGCCCGCGAACGGGCAGAGCTGGCACGGCGCACCGGCGAGAACCGGAAAGCGCTGCAACAGCTCAATCGGTCGCACCGTCTCTTTACCATTTTGCGCGCCCAGCCCGACTTAGCCGACGTGGACGGCCGGGTGGCCGACCTTGAGCAGGAATTCCTGCACGTGGCACGGCGCTGGGGTGAATCGATTGAAGCGAAGGACCGTTACACGCAAGGCCACTGTGAGCGTGTCGCGGATCTGGGCTGTGCCATCGCCGAGCGCAGCGGTTTGGACAGCGACGCCATGTTCTGGTTTCGCATTGGCGCGCTCCTGCACGACGTGGGCAAGCTGGTTATCCCGGAAGAGGTGCTGAACAAGCCGGGCAAGCTTGATGCCGATGAATGGGCCCTGATTCGCAGCCACCCCACGGCCGGCGTGGAGATGCTCGCGGATATCGAATTCCCCTGGGATATCCGACCGATGGTGGAGTCACACCACGAGCGCTGGGACGGCAAGGGATATCCCCACGGGCTCGCCGGCGAGGAGATTCCGCTCATCGCGCGCATCCTCAGCATTGCCGACGTGTACGATGCCCTCACCTCGGTGCGCAGCTACAAGCGCGCGCACTCGCATGAGGAAGCGGTCGCGATGTTGCGGCAGGATGTTGGGACGTTCTTTGATCCAACCGTCTTTGCGTGGTTTGAGGAGGTGGCGAGCGACACCAGTCGGTTCTTACGCGGTCGGTGATCGCGCCCTCTACGCGACCGATAGTCGACCGCCCCCACGGCGCCCTGCGCGTTCACTACCGATCCGAATACGAGCGAGGCGGCAAGTGCCTGAACGGTCCATAGTTGTTTGAAGGACATGTCGATGGATTAGACGGTGCAATCCGGCGCACACCGCCGTCGCCACCACCGCACGGTTACCCCGGCACGATCAGCGCCTTCACCACCTCGCGATTGGCCACCGCCGCGAGCGCCGCGTTGGCCTCCTCCAGCGGGAAGCGACGCGACACCGCGTCGAGCCATGGCAGCTGCCCACCCTGATGCGCCA
>CAIUOO010000180.1 GCA_903900795.1 uncultured Gemmatimonadota bacterium
AGTTTCTCGCAGCATTGTTGCGCGCTGCCGATGGGACACGCCTCGGGAGTATGGCGCTTCGAATCGATCGTGATGCCCGGTGCGGGTGAGGCCATTGTGAGTCACCCCGAGGGCAACACGCCGCTGTTGTCGCGGGCCGCGATCTCGAAGTACACTGGGTGCGACGGATTGCTGATCAAGCATGAGGGGCACAACCCCACCGGCTCGTTCAAGGACCGCGGCATGACCGTGGGCACCACGCAGGCGGTGCGCATTGGGGCGAGCGCGGTGGCGTGTGCGAGCACTGGCAACACGTCGGCGGCGCTGGCGTCGTACGCGGCGCAGGCCGGCATTCCCGGGCTCGTGTTCGTACCGGCGGGCAAGATTGCGCTTGGCAAGTTGGCACAGACGTTGTCGTACGGCGCGCGCACCTTGCTGGTGAAGGGCGATTTCGACGAATGCCTGCGGTTGGTGCAGCAGGCCTCGCGCGAGCTCGGGATCTACCTGCTCAACTCCATCAATCCGTGGCGGGTGGAAGGACAGAAGACCATCGTGTTCGAGATGCTGCAGCAGCTCGGATGGAACGCGCCCGACTTCATCGTGCTGCCCGCCGGCAACCTGGGGAATACCGCGGCGTTCGGGAAGGCGCTGCGGGAAGCCAAGGCGCTGGGACTCATCACGAAGGTCCCGCGCCTCGTGAGCGTACAGGCCGCCGGCGCGGCACCATTCGCGCGGGCCTTCCGCGAGGATTTCGCGACCCGCTACACCGTGCAGGCCGACACGATCGCCACGGCCATTCGCATCGGGGACCCGGCCTCGTGGGATCGCGCCGTCCGCGCGATCCGCGAGACCGACGGCCTCGTGATTTCGGCCACCGACGACGAGATCATCGATGCCAAGGTGACCATCGACGGGGCGGGGGTGGGCTGCGAGCCGGCCAGTGCGGCCAGCGTGGCCGGCGTGCGCCAATTGGTGCGAGACGGCATCATCGGAGCAGGGGACACCGTGGTGGCGGTGCTCACCGGACATGTGCTCAAGGATCCCGGCATGCTGGTGGAGCTGCATCAACGTGACGACTACGCGCGGGCCAATCGCCCCATCGAGATCGAGGCGACGGTGAGCGCGGTGGAAGCGGTGCTGCGGAGTGCCTCGTGACCGGCGCCGGCACGCACGCTTTGGCGTCGCCCCGGCGCACCCTGATTACCGGCGCGGCGCGACCGCTGGGGGTGGAGCTGGTGCGGCAGTGTCTGATTCGCGGCGACACGGTCTACGCGGCGGCACGCAATCCCGCGCGCGTGCCGGTGCTGGCGGATCTGCGTGCCGAGTACGGCGGCCTGGAACTGATCGCGCTCGACCCCGCTGATCCGTCGTTGGTGGCCGACGCGGTGCCCGTGCTCGAGCGTCTCACGGAGACGCTGGATCAGCTGATCATCGCGCCAGCCGAGCCGGGGCAGCATGAGAAGCTGGCGGATACGGAACGCGACGAAACGTTGTCCACCTTGTCGGGCACCGGGCTTACCGAGCACTACCGGCGGCATGCCGTGGCGCCGCTCCTCTTGGTGCGTACCCTGTTGCCGTTTCTCGCCAATCGCGACGGGGCGCGGGTGCTGGTGGTCAGCAGCTGGCTCGGCTCGCTGGCGGGAAAGACGCAGGGCGGCGACTACGCCACCTGCGCCAGCAGTGCGGCGTTGCACATGCACATGCGCGCGTTGGCACATGATCTGAGCGAGGAACGCATTGTGCTGATGCTCGGCAACCCCGGGCACTTCGCCACCACGCCCGATGGCCCGGCGTTCCGCGTGCCGATCGATGAGGCGGCGATCGGGTTGCTCAGTCAGATGGAGCGGTTGCCGCGTGAGAAGACGGGAAGCTTCCTGGACTGGACGGGGGCGGAACGGGCGTGGTGAGGGAGCGCCGCGTTGCCGCGTCGACGCTGATGGCAGCCGAATCTCGCGGTCGTGAACAATGTGATCACGGCGCGGGTGAACTATGCGTTCACGACCAACATGTTTGGGCTCTTTAGGGTTTCGAGTGGGTCCCGGTTCGGCGTGCCGGAGTTCCAGGGCGCATCCGCCCCCGCGACAGGGGATTGCCATCTTGAACGCGGCGCAGCCGTTTGCCGGGGGTCGGAACAAACACCTTTGCCGCGGATCCGCGCGGATGTGTCGCGGATAAGCGGGACGCGGTCATGTCGCGGTGTGCCAACCCACTCTCTTTTCTGAAGAGCCCGTGTTGCTGATGCGCTGTCGCGGTACGACGAAACAACGAAGCAGTTCAACGCCAATGCGTGCTTCGCCATCACTCACCATCCTCTGGCCGATCGGTTCCTCGAGTACAACGACCAGCGGATTTTCACGCCGGACAGTCCGGGTGCCGGCCGGGCGCTGCTGGTGAAGTTCACGCAGCTGGTGGCGAAAGGGGAACATGCCCATCGGCTCGCGCGACTCGCTCTCCTCCCTTGTAAAACGTCCATCTGGTGGAATATTTACAAGGATGATTTCCAGAGCTGGCATGACCGAGACGCGCGCCGCGCTCCACGAATTTCCGGTCGTGGCGCTCCTCGGGCCGCGGCAGGTCGGCAAAACAACCCTCGCCCTCACGATCGCCGACGCGCTCGGCGAGGCGCATGTGCGCTACCTCGATCTCGAATCCGAGTCCGATCGCGCTCGCCTGCGCGACGCGGAATCGTATCTCGAAGCCCAAAGTGGACGCTTGGTCATTCTCGACGAAATTCATCGCGCCCCTGAGATTTTCGCCGCCCTCCGTGGGCTCGTTGATCGCCGTCGACGGATCGGACTGCGGACGGGACAGTTTCTCGTGCTTGGGTCGGCTTCGCTGGAGCTCCTGCGGCAGTCGTCAGAATCGCTGGCTGGTGGCATTGCATACGTTGAGCTCAATCCGCTCCGTGTCGACGAAATTGACGCCGGCCGGGCGAACCTCGATGCACTGTGGCTGCGCGGTGGGTTCCCAGACAGTCTGTTCGCCAAGAGCAATGCGGCCAGCGCGAAGTGGCGCCGCATGTTCATTCGCACCTATCTCGAACGCGACATTCCGCAGTTCGGTCCACGCGTGCCGGCTGAAACGCTGCGTCGCTTCTGGACGATGCTGGCGCACAACCAAGGGCAGCCGCTCAACGCGGCCCGGCTCGCCGCCAGCCTCGGGGTGAGCGGGCAAACGATCGCACGTTATCTCGACCTACTGGTGGATCTGCTGTTGGTTCGTCGACTGCCTGCGTGGTCGGGCAATGTGGGCAAGCGTCTGGTGAAAGCGCCGAAGGTGTACGTGCGCGACTGCGGCGTGGCGCATGCGCTACTCGGCATCGAACAGCTACACGATCTGCTTGGCCATCCCGTCGCCGGCGCCTCGTGGGAAGGTCTGGTACTCGAGCACGTGATCGCCGCCGCCGGTGATGCGTCCGTCTCCTACTACCGCACCTCGGCCGGCGCGGAAGTGGACATCGTCATCGAAGGACGGCGCGGTCAGCGGCACGTCATTGAGATCAAACGCTCCATCGTGCCCGCCGTCAGCAAGGGTTTCTGGATTGGGCGCGACGACCTGGCGGCCCGCGATGCCCTCGTGATCTACCCAGGAGAAGAAACCATCCCACTCGGCGTTCGCGCAGAGGCGCGCGGCCTCCGGGACGCGATGACGTGGGTTCGCGAGCGCATGGGCTGAATGAGTGGTGGGTCCGTTCAGCGCGGACCGTTCGCCGCCGGCGCTCGATGACTCTGGCGCACCCGGTACTCCCGCCACACGTTATCGGTGAAAACCGGATTTCACCCTCAGCACCGCCCCCATGCGTTTCGCCACCGGCCTGTTGCTCGAGGCCGTGACCGCCGCGGTGGGCAGCTATGCCGCTGGGCAGTTATGCCGCCGGGCAGCGATGACGCGGCGATGGCCATCGGGTACGGGTGCTCCGCCAGGCACGAGCGCCGCGCCCGCTGAACCCGCTGGTCATGCTCCATGGCCAGTGCGTCGGAAAAACAGGCGAGGCTCGGCGTATCCGGTGACCTCGCGAGACCGCACCATGCGGTCAGGTGGACCTCCGTGAACGGATCACCCCGTAGCCGAATCCGCTGCTGACGCAGGGCCCCGCCCAACGCGCGTGCCTTGCGTCCCGAAGCCGGGATTGCTGCGATGTGAAAAGATCAGCGACGTCTCGAGGTGTCCCACCTCGGTACGCGAGGCGAACGCACTTAAGACGAATTCGCGCAGGTGTTCGGCGTCGCGCACCGCCACATGTACGAGATAGTCGTTCGCGCCGGTGAGGTGAAACACGCCGCGCACTTCGGGCAGCGTCACCACATGCTGTTCGAAGCGTCCGATCGCGGTCCGGGTGTGCTGAGCGAGTCGTACCGCCACCAGCGCCTCCAGGGTCACCCCGTGGACGCGCGGGTCCACCTCGGCGTGGTAGCCGAGAATCGCGCCGGACTCCTCGAGGCGTCGCACCCGCGCGAGGCAACTCGAGGGGGCCAGCCCGACCCGCGCGGCTAGCACCTTGTTGGAGAGCCGTGCGTCGTGCTGCAGAAGCGCCAGAATCTCGCGATCGATTCGGTCGACAGGTGCGGGCGGCAGAGATTTCCGAATATAATTCGGTATGAGTTCCTCCTGAACGTGGAAGTGAATAATCTACCGCTTCCTTTCAGCATCCGGAGTGCCCCATGGAACATCCGATCGAACCGTCGTTCGCCACCCGTGCCGTCCATGCGGGGCGGGAAGACTTCGTGGCGCTCGGGGTACACGCCCCGCCGCTCGATCTGAGTTCCACGTACCCGACGCCCGATCTCGACGCCGCGGCGCGCTCCTTCGACTCCCTCGTGATGGGCGACGAGCCGCTGGGGAGCTACGTCTATCAGCGGCTGTTCAACCCCACCACGGATCGCTTCGAGCGGGGATTGGCGGCACTGGAAGGTGCGCAGGATGCGGCCGCCTTTGGCTCAGGGATGGCCGCACTCACGGCCACGCTGCTGGCCGCGAAGTCGCGCGGTACGCACGTGGTGGCGGTGCGCCCGATGTACGGCACGGCCGACCATCTGCTCACGTCGGGGCTGCTTGGCATGACGGTCACGTGGACCACGCAGGATGGGGTGGGCGCGGCAATGCAGGGCGATACCGGACTCGTCGTCATCGAGACGCCGGCCAACCCCACGCTGACCCTCGTGGACATCGCGCACGTGGTGCGACAGGCCGGCAGCGTGCCGGTGCTCGTCGACTCCACGTTTGCGACGCCGGTATTGCAGCGACCGCTCGAGCAGGGGGCCGCGCTCGTCATCCACAGCGCCACCAAGTTTCTCGGGGGCCACGGCGACGTACTGGCCGGCGTGGTGGCCGGCTCGCATGCGTGGGTGCGTGACATCAAGCACGTCCGTGCGGCAACCGGCGGTCTATTGCATCCCATGGGCAGTTACTTGCTGCATCGGGGATTGCCCACGCTAGCGCTGCGCGTGGAGCGGGCTCAAGCGACGGCGGGCATGCTGGCCCAACAACTCGTCGGCGATGCGCGCATCGCCCAGGTATACTACCCGTCGTTGCCGGGGCAGGACCCACGGGGGCTGCTCGGCACGCAGATGGATGGATCGGGGAGTGTCTTGAGCTTCGAACTCGCCCGTGACGATGCGGCCACACTGCGCGCGTTCGTGACGGCGCTGCGTCTCATTACCCCAGCGGTGAGCCTTGGCTCCACCGACACGCTGATTCAGCCCCCGGCGCTCCTCACGCACCGCGTCGTCAAGGAAGACGCTCGACGCGCCGCCGGCATTGCAGGCGGTCTCCTGCGACTGAGCGTAGGGCTCGAAGACGCACGCGACCTCTGGCGCGACCTTGAGCACGCGCTGCAGGTCGTCGACGCGCGGTAATCTCCGCTGGCCGAGACGCCCTTCGTCGCGGCGCTCACTCTGCGTTGCGGTTCTCCAGCACCTGCGCGGATCGCGGGGTGAGCACCTGCAGCACGCAGCTCCGCAGGATGCGGCGCGCGCTGTCTTCGCCGTTGGCGAACGCGCGCAGAAATTGTCGCTGCGCCGCGGGTTCCCACAGTGTGATGAGCGGCTCGATGTCGTCCGTCGCGGGGTTGTGGTACGTCACGGCATCGAATGCTGGCGCACGCGCGGTGATCAAGCGTTGCAGATCTTGGACCTCGAGCCACGGATAGTCACAACCGATCACGAGCCAGGCGGCGTTCCCGCCACGCGAGAACGCGGCGTGCAATCCGCTGGCCGGACCATGGCCTGGCACGACGTCGGGTACCGCGCGCTCGCCGAGATGCCAGGCGGACGCCTGCGCTGCGCTGCATGACCAGAATGGATCCGCGCCGCACTCGCGCAGTCGCTCGGCGGCCACGCGCCACTGTGGCTCGCCGTGGTACACCAACGCCGCCTTGTCGCGTCCCATGCGCGAACTCGCTCCGCCGGTCAGCACCAGGCCCTGCAGCGCCGGGAGCGCCGGGAGCGGCTGGTCAGGCATGTGCCGTCGGGCGTTCGAGCGTGATGATCACCGACTTCGACGTAGGCGTGCGACTTCCCGCCGCGACGCTGTCGATCGGCACGAGCACATTCGTTTCGGGGAAGTACGTGGCGGCGCAGCCACGGGGAATGGCATAGGGCACAATCCGGAAGTTCTGCGCGCGACGCTGCACCCCACGGAAGTGACTCACGAGGTCCACGGCATCACCGTCAGAGAATCCCCGCGCGGCAATATCGTCAGGATGGAGCAAGACGACACGTCGGCCGTTACTGATGCCGCGATAGCGATCGTTCAGGCCGTAGATGGTGGTGTTGAACTGATCGTGCGAGCGAATCGTCATCATCACCAACTGTCCGGGCGCGATGTCGAGGTGTGGAATGGGATGCACCGTAAACTGCGCACGGCCATTCGCCGTCGCGAACTCGCGGCGATCGCGCACGGCGTGCGGGAGCGCAAACCCGCCGGGCTCGCGTACGCGGACGTTCATATTCTCGAAGCCGGGAATCACGCGCGCAATGCGATCGCGGATACGGTCGTAGTCGTCCACGAAGCCGCTCCAGTCCACGCCGAGCGTCGCCTGCGCCATGCCAACGACAATCGCCGGTTCACTGCGCAAATGCTCGGACGCCGGCGCGAGATGCCCGTGCGATCCGTGCACGATGCCCATGGAGTCTTCCACTGTGATCACCTGCGCGCCGCTCCGTTGTTGGTCGCGCTCGGTGCGGCCGAGGCACGGCAGGATCAGCGCCTGTTCACCGGTCACGAGATGGGATCGATTCAGTTTCGTCGACACCTGGACGGTCAGGCGACACTGCTGCAGCGCCTGCGCAGTGTACGCGGTGTCGGGCGTGGCTGAGAGGAAGTTTCCGCCGAGTGCGATGAACACCTTCGCCCGCCGTTCGTGCATGGCGTCGATGGCATGCACGACATCGAAGCCGTGCTCGGCGGGCGGGGTGAAGTTGAACTCGGCGCCAAGCCGATCCAGGAAGACGCGCGTCGGACGTTCCCAGATGCCCATCGTGCGATCGCCCTGCACATTGCTGTGTCCACGTACGGGGCAGGCACCGGCGCCGGGGCGACCCACGTGGCCACCCAGCAGCAGCAGATTGACGATCTCCTTGATGTTCGCCACCGCATTCTCGTGCTGCGTGACGCCCATCGCCCAACAGCAGATCATCGCCTTCGACGAGGCGATGGCGGCGGCCAGCGCGCGAATGCGCGTTTCCTCGATGCCGGAACTTTCGGTGATGGCCTCCCAGGACTCGCCCGCCAGATCGTCGCAGTAGGCGTCGAAGCCGTCGGTGAACTCGCCGATGAACGCGCGGTCGATGCGATCGGCGTGTGACTCGATGATCACCTTTTGAATACCCTTCAACAGCGCCACATCCCCGTTGATGCGCACCGGCAGGTAGTCGGTGGCGAGCGCCGTACCCGCGCCGAGCACGCCCGAGACCTCCTGCGGATGCTTGAACCGCTTGAGTCCCGACTCCTCGAGCGGATTGATGCTCACGATGCGGCAACCGCGTCGCGCGGCGCGCTGCAGCGTGGACAGCATGCGCGGATGATTCGTCCCGGGGTTCTGGCCGATCACGAGGATACAATCGGCGAGTTCGAAGTCGGCGAGGGACACCGAGCCCTTGCCGCTGCCGAGTGATTCGAGCATCCCGACGCCGCTTGACTCGTGACACATGTTCGAGCAATCCGGGAGGTTGTTCGTCCCGAACTGCCGTACGAACAGCTGATACAGAAACGCGGCCTCGTTGCTCGTGCGTCCTGACGTGTAGAACACGGCGTCGTGCGGTGACGCGAGCGCGTTGAGTTCGCGGCCAATGAGCGCGAACGCGGCGTCCCAGCTGATCGGCTCGTAGTGCGTGCCGCCCTTCGGGAGGTACATCGGTTCAGTCAGGCGACCGCGTTTGCCAAGCCAGTAGTCACTCTGCTGGCCCAGCTCCACGATGGAGTGTTCCGCAAAGAACGCCGACGTCACACGGTCGCGCGTGGCCTCTTCCGCCACAGCCTTCGCACCATTCTCGCAAAACTCGAAGCGAGAGCGTTCGCCGTCGGGGTCGGGCCATGCACAGCCCGGGCAGTCGAAGCCCGCCTCCTGATTCACGTCGAGCAGCGACGACACGGTGCGCGCCACGCCCATCTGCTTGATGGCCATCGTGAGCGCCACCGTCACCGCGGGCAGGCCCCCGGAATACGTCGACGGCGATTCCGTGCGGAGGCCGGGATCGAGGACATCAGGACTCAGGTACGACGGGTGAACGCGGTGGTTCCCCTCTTCAGACTCATGGTCGGTCATGTCATGCCTCACGAAGGCGCCAGGCGCCACTGTACACATTGAATCGTGCACCACGCACGAACCCCAGCAAGGTCAGGTCAAAGCGCTGGGCGAGTTCCACGGCGAGACTCGAGGGGGCACCGACCGCCGCAATCATGGGGATACCCGCGGCCAGCGCTTTTTGTACAAGCTCGAAGCTGGCGCGTCCACTCAGAAACAACAGGCGATCGGCGAGCGGGGTGCTGCCCGTCAGAAATTGCGCGCCGAGGAGCTTGTCGACGGCGTTGTGCCGTCCCACGTCTTCGCGGATGTCGACAAACTCGCCGTCGCCGTCGAACAGGGCCGCGGCGTGCAGGCCGCCGGTCTGGTCGAACACCGACTGCCGAGCGCGCAACCGATCGGAGAGCAGCGGGACGGTGTGTACGTGGCACGAGAAGCCGTCCCGGGCGATACGCTGCAACCCGGGCACCTCGAGCGCGTCGAGCGACGACTTGCCGCACACGCCGCAGCTGGACGTCGCGTAGAAGTGTCGTTCCATGGTGGGCCACGCCACCCGCGCGTGATCAGCCAAGTGCACGGTGACCAAGTGGTCGCCGTCGTGCGTGATGGACCCGATCTCGTGCGCGTGATGCAGCAGACCTTCCGTCAGGAGAAAGCCGGCGGCAAGTTCGTGGTCGTGCCCCGGCGTGCGCATCGTGATCGAGAGACTGCGGGTGCCGCGCACGGCGCCGTCGGACGCATCGAGGCGGATTTCCAACGGTTCCTCGAGCGCCACGGTGTCGCGCGTGTTGCCCGACGTGGGACCGTCGAATCGGGTAATCGCGATCTCGCGGCTTTGCAGCATCGGATATCTCCTACGTCAGGTCGCGAAGTTTGACATTCCGCATGGATAACTCGCCGTGGTAGCGGGCAGTGCGATGACGGGGCGGGGAAGGAAAGGGGAAGCTTGCTGCCCGGCGCCTCATTGCACCAGCGGCGTTCTCGATCGATGAGTGCCACCAGCCGCGGCTCGACGGGCCTACCGCCGTGGCGGCCGCTTCTCCCGCTCCTTCTCGGACTTCGCGCGTTCCTCGGCCAGCATCACTTGCTGCAAGGAATCGGCGCGTGTGCGCTGCAGTGCGGTGAGTTGTTCACGGGCACGGTCCCGAAAGCTGTCCTGAATGTCGGAGAGCCTGCCGACGACTACGCGAACCGTGTCCGGAGCACCACCGCCCATCCCGCCAGCTGGAGGTGACCCACCGCCACGCCCACCGCGCTGGGGCATGTCGCCGAACAGTTTGTCGAGATCTTTGAACAGCGGTGCCTGCATGCGCTGCATTTCCTTGCGCAGCGACTTGAAGGCGATCTGCTGCTCTTTGGTGAGCTCCAGCGGTTTCTTGCGGTCGAGCAGGAACTCGATCGGGTCGGCTTGCGCGAGTCGCTCACGCGCCATGGCCGCCGGTGATTTCATGCTCCCGCCACCGATCCCCGGGCCGCCCCGTCGCCCCATGCCACCACCACCACCGCCGCGCCCGCCGCCCATACCGCCGCCCATACCGCCGCCCATACCGCCGCCCATACCGCCGCCCCCCATACCCCCCATCTGCGCGGCCAGCGCGGAGGGGGTGATGGTCGCTAGCGTACAGGCAAGCGCAGACGCCGCCCACAATCGACGACGGAAAGAGACGTGACGAGCAGACATGGTCGGGGGGAGTAGAGTGGCAATACAAGTCATCCAGTGGCGACGCCTCGTTCAACATGCTGCAGTGGTGCTGCTCGCCGCGTGTGCAGGTAACACGGCCCCGGGGACCAACCCCACGCCAGTACCCACGCCAGTACCCACGCCGTTGCCTCCCGCCGGCGGCACCGCCGGCACGACCACCGCGTCGGCGCCCACACCGACCAGCGACCTCGCCGTGGTCCCCGTGCGCGTCACCTTCGTGCTGCGCACCCTTACGCCGTCGCTCGATTCGCTCTTTCCGGTCAGCGATTCGCTCAGCGCTGCCCGCTGCGCCGCCATTGGTCTGGTGTGTCACCAGTACATGTATCGGCGCGAACCCTTGCGGCTGCGCGCGGATGGGCCACAGCTCTTCATCGACACGAAGCTGGCGTATCGCGCGCGACTCGGCACCATCGGTGGCAGCGCCCGCGTGGCCAGCTGCGGCTATGCCCCCGAACCGATGCGGCGCGCCACTACCAGCATGAGCACCTCGCTGTACTGGCGCCGCGATTGGAAGATCGGGGCGCGCGACACGAAGCTGGCGGCCGTTCTTGTGGACCCGTGCACCGTGACGGCGCTCGGGGTCGATGCCACCAAGACGCTGCAGGGTGTGATCGACAAGCAGCTCGCCCTCTTCGCCGCCGAAGCGGATACCACCATTCCCACGGTCGGCGATTTCAGACCGTTGGCCGATTCGCTCTGGAAAAGCTTTCTCGAGCCCACGGCGCTCGACTCCACCAATTCACTCTGGCTCATGCTCGATCCGCAGGCGGTGCAGGTCACCCCCTTCGCCGGCAACGGTCCGAGCATCATCACGACCATGGTGCTCTACGCGCGACCCCGTGTGATCGCCGGCGCGAAACCGGCGGTGCGCTCGAAGCCCTTGCCGGTGCTTGCGTTAGGAGTGGCGCCGCTCGAGTACACGGTGCCGGTGAGTGTGGAACTGCCGTTCGCCGAACTCGAACGGCGTGCCGCGCTGCTGCTGGCGGAGGAAACCACGAGTGGCAGTGTGCGCGTGGACAGCGTGCATGTGAGCGGACTGCGTGACAGCGTGCGCATCGATCTCACGGTGTCGGGCTCGTTGCGGGGACGACTGTCGCTCACGTCACGGTTGCGATGGGATGCCGCCACGCGCGAAATCCGCCTCGACGATCTCGATTGGTCGCTGGAGAGCCGCGGAAAGCTGTCGCGGGTAAAGGCCACCTTGGGCGCGCCCCTGGTGGGACGCGCGGTGCGGCGCGCCACCAACGGCGGACGGGTCGCGCTCGGCGCGCAGCTCGATTCGGTGCGCGCCGAGTTGATGCGCAAGCTGAACGGGCCGATGGCGCCCGGTGTGGTGATGGGCAGCAGTGTGCAGGCGGTGCAGATTATTGACGTGACCGCGACGGCGACCGCCTTCGTGGTGAAAGCGCGACTTACTGGACAGTCAGGGGTGTGGTTTCAATGAGGCGGCTCTTCATCCACCGTGTCTGCGCGTTCGCCATCGCGATACTCGCCGCCTGCAACGCGACCGTCGCGCCGGCGCAAAGCACCGCTATGCTCGATGCCACCACCGCCCGCATCATGCAGCGGCTCGGTGCGTTGGCCGCTGACAGCATGGAAGGGCGTCGCGCCGGAACGCCCGGTTCCGTGCGGGCACGGGCGTACCTCGTGGCGGAACTCACCGCGATGGGCGCGAAACCGATCGGTGCACGCTTCGTCGTGCCGGTCACGCTCCGTGCGCGGCCCGGCAGCGATACCGCCGGGGCAAACATCGTGGCGCGTATTCCCGGCAAGAGCCCCAGTGGACCCGTGATGGTGCTCAGCGCCCACTACGATCATCTGGGGGTGCGGAACGGCGAGGTGTTCAACGGCGCCGACGATGATGCCAGTGGCTGCGTGGCGCTGCTCACCATCGCCGAACGGTTGCTGCGCGAGCCGCCCGAGCACGATGTGATTCTGGCGTTCTTCGACGCCGAGGAGTCCGGCATGGTGGGTTCGAAGGCTTTTGTGAATGCGCCGCCGGTGCCACTCGATCGCATCGCGCTGAACATCAACCTTGACATGGTAGCGCGTCAGGACGGCAAGGCGCTCTGGGTGTCGGGTACGTCACACTCGCCGGCGCTCAAGCCCATCGCCCAGGAGGCGGCGACGAACGCAGCCGTGGCCATTCGCTTCGGGCACGATACGAAAGATCTCAAGCCGGGTGACGACTGGACCGGGTCGTCGGATCACTCGGCGTTTCACAACAAGGGGATTCCGTTCCTGTACCTGGGGGTCGAGGATCACGACGACTACCACAAGGCGGGGGACGACGCCGCCAAGGTGGACCCGGCGTTCTATCGCGGGACAGTGGAGTTCGCGTACGCGCTGGTGCGCTCGGCCGACACCAAGCTGGCCTCGGTGACCCGCCCGAAGCTGTAGGCGGTGAGCAGGGCGAAAACGGAAGAAGGGCCGCTTCGGAGTGATCCGTTGCGGCCCTTCTGACTCCTTGCCGGTTCGAAACGATCCCGAACCGGTAAAACCCGTTACCGGGCGTCGATCAGGAGATCGGTTGCCCAGGACGAACCGGCAA